>JBIOUT010000353.1:0-5536 GCA_044867365.1 Candidatus Eiseniibacteriota bacterium
ATGTTGTCCATGTTCTCGCCGAACATGCTCCCCTGTTTGGCGAGCACTCCCACCACCCGGAAGGGATAGCCGCCGATTGTCAGGCGGGCGCCGATCGGGCTCGCGGCATCGGGAAAGAGGCGGTCCACCAACTCGGCTCCGATCACGCAGTGGTAACGGCGATAGCGCACATCCTCTGCGCTCAGGAAACGACCCTCGATGGGATCGAGGTTGGCGATGAGTGGATGCTCCTCGGTGGTCCCGGTGATGAACACCCGGCGAGCGTAGCGGTCGCGGTAACGCACCGCCTTGGCGGTAGTTGTGTGAGGGACGACCGCGGCGAGACCCGGCACCGCATCAGCGAGCGCGGAGGAGTCTTCGACGGTCAGATTGGGGCGATTGCGATAGCGGAAGAAATCCCCCTGGATGATCCAGGGGAACTTCTGCACGTAGAGCGTGTGCGAGCCCAGCATCTCCACCTCGCTCATGAACGCTCGGTTGAGCCCCTGGATGAGGGTGATCATGAGCACCACGGTGACGATGCCGATGACGATTCCGAGGGTGGTGAGGGTGGCGCGCAGCTTGTTGGCGCGCAACGACCCGAGGGCGATGCCGAGACCCTCACGGGCAATGGCCAACCGGCGATCGAGCGCCTGGCGGCGCGATCCGGGGGCAGCCACCTGTGCCAAACCAGCCATCGTCTGCCTGACCAGCCTTGTCCCTAAAAGCCTTCGTCTTGCTGACTAGCCGTCGTCCCGAGTCGCCGCCCTCGCCTCCCCGCTGGTTGTCCCGCCGCTCTGGGTGCCCGCGGCAGTTCCCGAACCGCCGGCCTCTCGGCTTCGGTTATCTCCCGCCTCACTGCGACCACCCTGGCCCCGCGCGTGCTGCGCCTCATTGCCGCCCCGCCGTACCCGGCGGACCGACTCATTGTCGACCTTGATGCGGTCGCCGTCCTCGAGATCGCGGCTGAGCACCCGATAACTCCCGGCCACCACCTCATCCCCCTCGCGTAGCCCGCCGCCCCGAATCTCGATCTCGGTCGCGCTGGAGATTCCGGTCTCGACCGGCACCTCGTGCACCGCTCCATTACGGACCACGAAGACGACTTCTCGCAGGTTGGAGGCGATTTCCCGCTCGCGCCGCCGCTCCTCTTCCCACGGCTGCTCGCCGGCCCGCGGCGGACCCTCGTCGGCGCGCGCTTCGTCACCTTCCTCCCCACCACCGCCCTTGTGTTTGCCTTTGCCTTTGCCTTTCTTGCCCTTGCTCGGCCCGGCCAGATCGTCGCCTTCGCCGGGTTTTGCTCGCAGGGTGACGCACTGGATCGGCAAGTGCAGGACATCGTCGCGACGATCGGAAAGGATGTCGACGGTGGCGCTCATCCCCGGCCGCAGCGCGGAAACATCACCGCGGAACGCAACTTTGACTTCGAAGTGCGTGGTCTCTTCCGCGGTGCCCCGGCCGCGAGTGGTGGCGCTGTTGGCAATCTCGGAGACGGTGCCGGAGAAAATCCGTCCGGGAACCGCATCCACCTCGATCGACGTCGAGTCGCCGAGCGAGAGCTTCACCACCTCGCTCTCGTCCACCTCGGCCAACACTTCCATCTGACCGAGATCGGCGAGCGTCATGATAGTCGTGCCCACGTTCTGCGAGGTGCCGAGTACCATCTCACCCACCTCGACGTTGACCCGAGTGATGATGCCGTTCATCGGCGCCAGAATCGTGGTCTTGGATAGATCGTCATTGGACTGGATGAGAAGAGCTTCGGCGCGCTGCACCGCTTCGCGGGCGGCATCGCGGCGTGCCGCGGACACCTTGAGCGCCGTCTCGGCGGCTTCGAGATCGCCGGCCGAAGCCAGCCCCTGCTCATTCATCCGCTTGCGGCGATCGTGCTCGCGGGTGGCCTGCTCGAGGTTGGCGGTCTCGAGTCGCAGGTCGGCCCGCGCCGACCGGAGCCCGGCCTGGCTCTCGCTGACCAGCGCCCGGTAACGGGTGCGATCGATCTCCACCAGGAGCTGACCGGCGAGGACGCTGTCTCCCTCGGCGACCGGGAGGCGCTCGATTCGGCCGCTCACATTGGCGCTGATCTTGACCTCGGACTGTGGCTGAACTCGGCCGGTCGCCGCCACCATCTCTTCCACCACCCCGCGGCGGACCTCTTCGGTCTGCACCACCGTCGCCTTGCCGTGTCGAGAGCGAGCGATCATCACTCCCGCTCCGACGGCGACGATGAGAACCGCCCCAAGGATGATGAGAGCCCGGCGTGACCCGAAGCGGCGTGTCATCGAAACGCAACCTCCTGCGCGACGCTGAGAAGCAGGGGCCCCGGGAAGTTGGTCCGTGCATCAGGGCGCCCTGCGGGCGGGCAGCCCTCATTCTACGGCAACCCGGCGGGTGGAGTTGCCTCGGGACGGATCAAGGATGGATCAAGGCAATCCGGGGGCCGGCCAGGCCGGAAACGTCCGATGGGGCGGCGATGGAGCGCTGGGTCAGGCGAGGTCAGGCTGCCTCGCCGCCTGCTCTCCGGCGGGGGCGGGTGGGCGGGGACTGATCGTCGAGAGGCGCTCCGCCGGCCCCTGCCTGTCCTGACTGAGGGGCGGCATCTTCAGGTCGAGCCTCAGGTTCGGGGCCGGGATCGCCGTGCGGATCGATGCCGCGGGGATCGACGGGCTCGATCTCGCTGGGAGGATGGGTTCGACCAGGGGTCCAACGGCGCCCGAACGGCTGGCGTCCTTCGGGCAAGCGGTACCGTCGCATCGTCCCGGCCGGCGGATCCATCTCGTCGAGGTCGTCGTCGATGGGAGGACGGTGAGGAGCAAGCGGTCGACCCGGGCGTTGGCGCTTGATCAAAGGAGGATCCGCCGGACCGGGAGACGGTGGGCGATTCATCGCCGACTCTTTGTACTGCTCCTTGTAGGGCGGATTCGATGACCTCGGCGAACGTTGCCCGCTGCGTGCCGATCCGTGATGAGGTCGATGATGACGACTGCCGTCGGCTCTCCGGACCGATGGACCCCGGTCGCCATCCGTTCGCTCGCCCGCCGAGCGGTTCTCCGAACGTGACGCCGAGCGGGGAGCCGCTGGACGGTTGGAAGCGCGAGGTGCCGGCGACAGCGCCGGCAAGGTGTCGAGCGGCGGCAGGTTCGACTCGGCGCGCTGGCGTTCGAGGACTTCCTCGCGGTTGACCCTTACTTCTTGCGGGGCCTGGATCCCAAGCTTCACCTGGCTGCCACGGACCTCGAGCACCGTGATGCGAACCGATTCCTCGACGATGATGCTCTCACCGGGTTTGCGGGTCAGGATGAGCATGCGATCTCCTTTGGAGTCTTGCCGGGCAGCATGTGGGCGAATTCGCTCGCCGGATGGGAGTGGTACCGGCGGATCTCGAAAGCGGCTCGATGCGGAGCATGGTCGTCCCTGCGGTCGTCCCTGATCAGCCTTGCCGCCGCGGTTGTTCGATCGCGCGCCTGCCCGGTCGCGCTTCCTCACCTTCCCTTTTCGTCCGCATGCCGTCGATTCTTGATCCCCGCGTCCATGGCCGTCCGGCTGAGCCCCGCGACCCAAGAGGGCGCTTCGGGCTGCCCGAGGCCGGCCTCCCGGCTCGCCGAACGCGACCGCCGCTCGACGCTTCCGCCTGCGACCCAAGTGCCCCCCCGAAGCGACCGATACTTTCTGAGGCATGGGGAGGCATCGGCCCCCGGCCGGGCCGGCTTGACAGTCCCGGCCGCCGCCTTACCCTTGCTCGCGGAGCCACCCATTCGGCGCCGCTTCGCAGCGGCATTCTTGCCATCGTCCAAGCGCCCCAGAACTCGGAACGACCAACCACGATGCGACCCCTTGTCGAGTGCGTCCCCAACTTCTCGGAAGGACGGAACCGCGAGACGATCGACGCCATCTGTCGCGCCATCACCGCGGTGAACGGCGTCAAGCTTCTCGACGTCGATCCCGGCGCCGACACCCATCGCACCGTCGTCACCTTCGCGGGCTCTCCCGAGACGGTCCTCGAGGCGGCCTATCAAGCCATCGCCAGCGCCGCCGACCGCATCGACATGACAGTCCATCACGGCGCTCATCCGCGTCTCGGCGCCGCCGATGTGTGCCCGTTCATTCCGATCTCCGGGGTGACGATGGAGGATTGCGTCGAGCTCGCTCGTCGGCTCGGTAGGCGGGTGGGCGATGAGCTCGGGATTCCGGTCTACCTCTACGAGTACGCGGCTACCCGCGAGGACCGGCGCAACCTGGCCACGATCCGCGAGGGCGAGTACGAAGGGTTACGCCTGAAGCTCGCCCGCCCGGAGTGGCGTCCCGACTTCGGCCCGGCGCGCTGGAACCCCCGGAGCGGGGCGACGGTGATCGGGGCTCGCGAGTTCCTGATCGCTTACAACGTCAACCTCAACACCACCGATCGAGCGCTTGCTCACGACATCGCTCTGAGCATCCGGGAGAGCGGCAAGCGCGAGCGCAACGAGAGAGGCGAGATCCTGCGTGACCCCGAGGGGAATCCGCTGCGCGTCGCCGGCACCTTGCGCTCGGTCAAGGCGGTCGGCTGGACGATCGCCGAGCGGAAGCTGGCGCAGGTCTCGCTCAATCTCACCAACTTCAAGGTCACTCCTCCCCACGTCGCGTTCGAAGAGGTTTGCAAGCAGGCGCGGCGACGGGGACTCCGGGTGACCGGATCGGAGCTCGTCGGCTTGATCCCGAAAGAGGCGCTGCTCACCGCCGGCCGCTTCTATCTCGAGCAACAGGGCAAGTCACCGGGAGCCCCCGAGGCGGACCTCATCCGGGTGGCGGTGCAATCCCTGGGGCTCGCCGAGCTCGGTCCCTTCGATCCACAGAAGAAGATCATCGAGCACTGCATCGAAGATGGAAGCAGCGGCCGCCTGGCCGGTCTCAGCGTCCGCGCCTTCGCTGACGAGCTTTCCTCCGACACGCCGGCTCCCGGCGGAGGGAGCGTCGCCGCGCTTCTCGGCGCGCTCGCCGCAGCGCTCGCCGCCATGGTCGCTAATCTCACAGTCGGCAAGCGGGGACAGGAAGGGGCGTGGGAGGAGATGAAGTCGGTCGCCGTCGAGGCGCAGCAGCTCAAGGACTTCTTCCTCGGGGCCGTGGATCGCGACACCGAAGCGTTCAACGCCGTGCTCGCCGCTTTCCGCCAGCCGGCGGGGAACGAGGCGGAGAAGAAAGCGAAAACGACGGCGGTCCAGGAGGCCACCAAGGGAGCGGTGCGCGTGCCGCTCGAGGCGCTCGAGAAGACGCTCCCTGTCCTCGCCCTCGCCCGCCGCGCCGCTGAGCGCGGCAACCCGAACGCGCGCAGCGACGCCGGAGTCGCGGCGCTTGCCGCTCGCGCCGCCGCCCGCGGCGCCTTCTACAACGTGCTCATCAACCTCAAGTCGATCCAGGACGAGAACTGGGTGCAGAAGAAGCTGCGGGTGGCCGAGGACCTGGTGGGACGGGCGGAACGAGCGGCAAGCGCGGTCGAGGCCCTGGTGACCGAGCACCTGGCGCTCGGCGAACGCTCCCCCACCCGCGCCTAGCGACTGCTCGCCGAACGCCGGGCTCCGGG
>JBIOUT010000354.1:0-9540 GCA_044867365.1 Candidatus Eiseniibacteriota bacterium
GGGGGCTGGTGTCGCCGTCGTAGGTGCCGGCGCGAATGAGCTCGCCGAGCGCCGTCGATGCGCCGGCCAGGCGCTGGAGCGCCTGGAGCTGATCCTGGGCCAGCGCTTTGGTCGGAAAGAGATAGAGAGCAGTCGCCTCGGGATCTTCGAGAAGCGAGGCGAGGATGGGCAGGTTGTAGGCGAGGGTCTTGCCGCTCGCTGTGCCCGTGACGATCACCACGTCGCGGCCGGCCCGGGTCTGCGCGAGGACTTCGACCTGATGCGAATAGAGGCGCGGGATTTCAAGGTGCGCCAGGGCTTGGGTGAGGGCGGGCGGGAGATCGGGGGGATCGGCGAGCACCGACTCGCGGGTGCCGAGCTCCTCGACATGGGCGAGCTCTCCCCGATAATCGGGATGAGAACGCAAATCGTCGAGGAATCCCCGGACCCAGCTCACCTCAGGCCTCGGCGATGAGGAGCTGCTGCATGAGCTGGGCGTTCCGCGCCGCCTGACCGGCGTGACAGTTGTTGAAGAAGACGTAGACCTTCTCGGCGCGAGAAGCGAGCGCGCGGATCTTCCCCACCCACTCGTGGAGCTCCGCCTCCGAATAGAGATAATCGTAACGATCGCCGCCGCCCTGGCCTCGCGGCCGCCACCAGGTGGCGCCGTTGCGGCCATGGAGCCGCACATAGCCGGAGGCGGTCGTGAGCTCGACGACGGGCGGCATGAGGGAAGCGAAGCGCGGCTCGTCGACGACGCAGAATCCCAGCTCCTGATTGCGCAGATGGGCGAAGGTCTCGGGACGCGCCCAGTCCGCGTGCCGGAACTCGACGAAGATCGGCAGCTCCGGAAGATCCCGCCGCGTCCCCTCCAACAACCGCCAGCTCTCGACCTCCGGTTTGAAGCTCCAGGGGAACTGGACCAGCACTCCGTCGAGCTTGCCGGCGTTGCGAAGCGGCTCGAGGCAATCCCTAAAGGCGGCGATCGATTCGGGCTCGAGCTTGCGCTCGTGGGAAAGAGTGCGCGGCGCCTTGACCACAAATCGAAAGCCCGCCGGTGTCTTCTTCTCCATCAGCTCCATGGTCCGGGGATTGGGGACGCGATAGAACGTGCTGTTCACCTCCACGACCGGAAAACGCTCGCTGTAGAAGGGAAGCATCCGGGCGGGGGACATGCTTTGCGGATAGAAGGGCCCGATCCAATCGGCAAAGCTGTAGCCGGAGGTGCCGACGAGAATGCGCTGATCGGGATCCCAGGCGGGAGGGCGAGTGATCGCCGGCTCCGGAAACCGGATGCCGGTTTGCTCCGGGTGGGGAGGGCGACGCCGCTCAGTCGGTGAGCCGGGATATCGGGGGTCGACCATGATGGACTACCGATCGTCCTCGGGACGCGGTCAGGGTCTTGGCCTTGGTCAGCACATCCTCGCCGAAACGATCGCGCAGCGAATCGACCGTGGCCAAGACCTCGCGGTAGCGCCGATCTTCTGCGAAGAGCGACGAGGCGGGGTGACCGCTTACGAGACTGCTTACCGAGACACCGATCAGCCGTAGAGTGACGCCTCGACTGTTCCGGTGCAAGAGTGACCGCGCGATCGGATAGACGACGCGCTCCTCATCGGTGGGTTGCTGCAGGGTGCATTGCCGGGTGATCG
This sequence comes from Candidatus Eiseniibacteriota bacterium, assembly GCA_044867365.1. Classification (GTDB taxonomy): domain Bacteria; phylum Eisenbacteria; class RBG-16-71-46; order CAVPCR01; family CAVPCR01; genus JBIOUT01. The sequence goes on from JBIOUT010000354.1 coordinate 1,632, forward strand.
TGCGATAGTCGCTGAAGCGAATCTTCACCGTCACCGTTCTCCCTTGCTTGAATCCAAGACGCAGGCGACGCGCCACCTGTTCGGTGAGGCGGAAGAGGACCGCTTCGAGGCGGGCGGGATCGGATTCATCTTCGGGGAAGGTGTACTCGTGGCCCATCGATTTGACCGGGGCTCCCTGGTAATAGGGAATGATCGGTGTGTCGTCATGACCCCTGGCCATCTCTCGCAGGATTCCCCCCACTACTCCCAACACCCTGAGGAGCGGCGGGCGGGGAAAATCGGCAAGCTCGCCCATCGTATGGATGCCGAGGGCGGCGAGAGCGGAGGCGGTCTTTTCTCCGATGCCCCAGAGGGCGGAAACCGGCTGCGGCCCGAAGTGCCGGCGATATCCCTCACGATCGAGGACGGTGAGTCCGCGCGGCTTGACGACCCGCGATGCCATCTTGGCGATGAGCTTGTTGGGACCGACGCCGATCGATGCGGTCAAACGGAGTCGATCCTCGATGGCCTTCTGGACGAGGACCGCGGTTTCTTCTCCGGCCTTCAAGCTTCGAACTCCGGTGAGCTCGAGGAAGGCTTCGTCGATCGAAAATGGCTCGACCAGAGGAGAGAATCGCCGCAGGAGATCGAGGAGCTGGATGGAGTTGAAGACATACTTGGGAGGACTGCCGGGAAGGAATATCGCTTCGGGACAGAGCCTTACTGCGGAGGAGATGGCCATCCCCGGCTGAATTCCGAATCTTCTCGCCTCGTAAGATGCGGTAGCGACTGCTCCTCGCCCTCCGGGAATGGCTCCGACCACGACCGGCTTCCCGCGCAGCGCCGGATTCGACAGGGTCTCCACCGCAGCGAAGAAGGCATCCATGTCGATGTGGAGAAGCACCCGTTCGGGCGAGGACTCCATCTCACGATCCAGTGGAAATGTGCCGAAGCATGGAGGAGCAGACCGCCTCTATATATAAGGATACTACATTTAAGAGTAGATTATCAAGCCCGAAATCGGCTCCGTCACCCTCTACCCCGTGGTAGATTGCTGAAGCCACGACCGCCGGCCTGAGCCGGGCTCCGAGCTTTCCGCCCGGCCCCCCGGCCGGATGGGCCCATGCGAATCGGGTTTTTCACCGACACCTATCGCCCCAACCTGAACGGGGTCGTCGTCTCGATCGAGACCTTCGCCGCCGGCCTTGCTCGCCTCGGCTCGAGCATCGTCCTGTTCGGTCCCCGGTCACGGTTCTCCGGCTTGCGCCTTTCCCATCCCTCCCAATCCGACATGGGATGTCCGAACGGGCTGCCGCCGGGCATCGACGACGTCCACTGGGTTCCTTCCCTGCCCTTGATCGTCGACCGCTCGCATCGAGTGGCCCTGCCGGTGATGCGACAGATCCAGCGCTGCGCCGAGGAAGCGGGGCTCGACGTCGTCCATACCCACACACCTTTCGCCATCGGTTATGCAGGTATCCAGGTGGGGCGAGCGCTCGGCATTCCCATCCTTCACACCTATCACACTTATTACGCCGAGTACGTGCATTACCTCCGCGCCGGCGCGCCGATCGCTCGCCGCATCACACCCGCCATCAGCCGATGGTTCTGCAACCTCCACGACTGGGTGCTGGCTCCGTCCCTCGACATTCAAGATCTCCTCACCCACTATGGTGTGCGGAGCCCGATCGAGGTGCTGATGACCGGGGTCAGGGTTCCACCTCAGGCCACCGATGCCGATCGGGAGGCGGCGCGCAGCCGATTGGGGATCGCGCCGGGCGTCAAGGTGTTGCTCTTTGTCGGCCGCATCGCCCGCGAGAAGAATCTCGACCTCCTGCTCGATGTCATGCTCATTCTCCGCCGGCGTGACCGCGATCACCTGATCCTGCTCCTCCTCGCCGGTGACGGCCCCGATCGCCATCGACTCGAGCGCGAAGTCGAAGCGCGCGGTCTCGGCGATCAGATCCGCTTTCTCGGCTGGGTGCCGCACGGCGAGATCGACGCCTGCTATCACGCGGCCGATCTCTTCCTTTTCCCGTCTCTCACCGAGACTCAAGGACTCGTCTTGCTCGAGGCGATGGCGCGGGGTTGCGCGGTGGTGGCGGCACGAGGCCCCGGTGTGCGCGATCTCGTCGATCATGGATGGAGCGGACTTCTCGCCGATCCCACGCCGGAGGCGCTGGCGGCGGCGGCGACGACCGTCCTCGAGGCGCCGGAATTCGCGCGGCGATTGGGGGAAGGGGGGAGGAAGCGAGCGCTCGATCTCGAGGAGGGCAGCCAGGCTCGCCGTCTCTTCGATCGCTATGCGATGCTCAAGCTCGGGGCGCGCGGCTCGCGCCGCGGCCTGCGCGGGCTCGCCATGCGGGCGCGTGAGGAAGTGGCCGCCTGGCGCTAGCTCGCGCTGGGCTGACCGGGAATCGACGCCCGGAGATCGGTGTTTATGAGATTGCGCCCGCACGGCGATGACAGCGAGTCGATCCGCCGGCGAAGCGCTCGAGTCACGGTCGACATTGATCGTCGCTACCGTGCCCAGGGAGAAACATGAACGTACTCAAGACCACCATCCTCTTGGCCGCGCTCACCGGCATTCTGGTCGCGGCAGGTCAGGTCCTCGGCGGCAACCAGGGAGCGGTCATGGCGCTCATCATCGCCGGGGTAATGAACTTCGTGAGCTATTGGTTCGCCGACCGCATCGTGCTTGCAAGCTATCGGGCGATTCCCGCCGACAAGCATCCCTCGGGGACGCGGCTTGTCCGCGTGGTCGAGCGCCTGGCGATGAAGACCGGACAGCCGATGCCGCGGGTCTACATCATTCCGTCGCCTACTCCGAATGCTTTCGCTACCGGGCGAGATCCGGCTCACGCGGCAGTGGCGGCGACCGCCGGCATCCTCGAGATTCTCGACGACGAAGAGCTCGAGGGAGTGATGGCGCACGAGCTGGCGCATGTCCAGCACCGCGACATTCTCACCGGCTCGATCGTGGCTACCATCGCTGGGGCTATCTCTCTTCTGGCTCAGATGGCGCACTGGGCGGCGATATTCGGCGGTGGGAGGCGAGATCGTGATTCGGGCGGTGGAATCCTCGGGCTTCTGGTGATGATGATCGTCGCCCCGATAGCCGCCACCATCATCCAGCTGGCGATCTCGCGCGGGCGGGAGTTCGCAGCCGACGCCGGCGGCGCACACGTCACTCATAATCCGCTCGCTCTCGCGCGAGCGCTCGAGAAGCTCGAAGCGGTAGGCAAACGCTATCCCATGGGGGCGAGCCCGGCGACGGCGCATCTCTTCATCGTCAACCCGCTCCGCGGTGGCGGGATCGCGAGCCTCTTCTCCACCCATCCGCCGCTCGCCGAGCGGGTGCGCCGTCTCACCGAGATGGCGGGGATGGGAGCGGTGGCGAGCCGCTGACCACGGGCGCACCCGCACTCGACGAACCCCGCGCTCGCGCTCCTGCGCTGATCCTCAGTTGCCGGATCTCCCCAGCCCGGTGGTGAAGGACCACACCGGGCCCGAGGTCTGGGCGCCCAGCTCATCGCGAGCGACGATCCGCCAGTAGTAGGTCGTCAGCGCCTCGAGGTTGGTCCGATAGCTCCGTTCGGTCGTGGTGTCGAGATAGGGCGGATCGGGCGTGTTCCCGAGGTAGATGTCGTAGAACTCCCGGTCGCCGTCGGGATCGACGCCGCAGAACCACTTGAGGTTGAGCGTCGTCGGCACCAAGACCTGGCCATCCGACGGGTCGGGGTTGCAGGGAGGACTCGGCGGGCGGTTGGCTCGCGCCGTCTGGAAGGACCATACCGGCCCCGGCGTCGTTCCCCCTCGATCGTCTCGCGCCTCGATTCGCCAGTAGTAGGTCGACTCGCCGTCGAGATCGGTCACCGTGTGCGATTTCACGGATACCGTCGCGATCAACCTGTCTGGAGTCGAGTCGCCCTTCTCCAAATAGACATCGTAGAGAACCGGATCGCCGTCGGGATCGTTGCCGCATTCCCAGGTGAGCGTGACCGAGGCCGGTTGCACATCCTTGGCGCCATCTGTGGGTTGGGGATTGCAGGGGGCGGCCGGCGGCTGGTTCGGAGTCTGCGGGGTGTCGAACTCCCAGACCGGGCCTGCAACCTGATGGCCATGGTCGTCGTTGGCCACGATCTGCCAGAAGTAGTGGGTCGAGTGGGCAAGGCCGTCGACGTGATGTGTCTTCGCCGTTACCGTGGTGAGGAAGGGCGGCGGATCAACGGTTCCAAGCCGGACATCATAGGTGACCGGATCGCCGTCGGGGTCATCGCCTCCGGACCAGGTCAAGTCGACGGCGATGCCGGCCGATTGGCCGTGGTTCGGCGGTGAGATGGGCGGAGCAGGCGGGCTCGGTGGATCGTTGGGCGGCGGGGGCTCTGCCTGAGTCGTGAAGCTCCACACCGCGCTCTCGACCTCACCGCCCTGCGAGCGGGCGACGACTTTCCAGAAATGCTGGGTGGAATAGGGGAGCGTCCCGGGTTGATAGCTCGTCCCGGTCAGATCACGCACCACTTCGCTCAGATTGTCGGGGCTTGTCCCCAGCCAGAAGTCGTATCTCACGGTGCCTTGACCTCCCCCTTGCCAGCTGAAGGTCTGGTCGATGGGCACATCGGTGGCGCCATCAGACGGATCAGGATCGCGAGGCTGGTTGGGGGGCGGCACCGAGTTGTCGGTGCTGAAGCTGAAAGGATACGGCCGGGCCATGCGATTGCCGGCTTCGTCCGCGACCCCATCGATCACGACGTCGATCGAGCCAAAGGGAAGCTCGGCATCGGGATCGAAGGTGAAGCGGCGTCCGAGCCCCGCGATCGTTCCCGGAACCGGAGCACCTGCGACCGAAACCCGGAACGAAGCCGCGTGGATGGTCCCCGCATCCATCGCTTCGCTGAACGTCACCGTGATCGTTGTCTGAGTTGAGACCCCCTGGGCGTCGGCGTCTGGATTGGTCTGCGACACCTGGGGAGGGATGTAGTCGGTTCGCAGGTTGACCGGGTCGAGGTTGGAGCTGCAGGCGGCGAGGAGAGCCGAGCCGAAGGCGAAGGCAAGGACAAGCAAGCCGGAAATGCGGCGCGAGACGAACCGGCGATGGCCCATCGACTCTACGACCTTGGCTTCGAATATGCCGGCGGGTGGCGCGAGCTGCGACGGGATCGTCTTCGGCGATCTCGAGTCTAGCCGGCTCCGTTGGGTGCCTTGACCCGGCCGAAGTGCGGTTCGGGGGAGCGGCGGAACCGCAGACAGGACGCGGAGCCTGGGACGTGGGCCCGTGACGACCCACCCGTCCCGCGCGCGGGAGTGCCCCGCACTGCATTCATTTTAGCACAAGGAAAGGGCCGGGACGGGGCTTGCCGGCCGGAATGGATCTAGGTCAGAAGCAGGGCGAGAACGGTCAGAAGAAGTAGCGGCCGCTCACCGCAAAGAACCACTCGGCCACGTCGTTGTCGATGCCATAGCGCTCGACCGTTCCATCTCCCGAGGTGCCGATCGCCGCCTGATAACCGACCGTTCCGCCGATTCCCAGTCGATAGGGGAAGATGTACTCGAGACCGACGAGCACATGTCCCACCGTCGGCGAGCTTTCTCTATCCCCATCATTCAAGAAGTACTGGGTGAATCCGCCGCCAAGCGACGGCAGGGCCCGTTGGGTTCCGATTCCGATCAAGGAGTAGCGCATCTCCCCAGAGATGGCGGTGAAGTCGCCGAGAGACGAGAACCCGAAGTGAGCCGAGGTGTGGGGATTGAAGTTGTAGCTGGCGGTGACCCCGAAGACGAGCGGTCTCCCCACCTCGATCCCCACGCTCAGCGGGCGTAGTGATGAGGGCTCCGAAGAAGCTTGAGGAGGAGGATTGATGTCCTCCCATCCCTCTTGAGCCAGGAGCGGGGTCGTGAACACGATGATGAGCGCCGGGACCGCGAAGAGTGAGCGCGAGGTGGTGCGCCGAGCGCGCGCAATGGCAAACCGCGGCATGGCGATAACTCCTACGGGGCACCGGGTGGGGGCGGCGTCGGGCGCCGCCGTCGGCCGGCATAGCGTACCAGCTCGCCGGCGATGACACCCAGCGAGATGCTGGCGAGGAAGAAGATGAGGAGCGGCATGTCGAAAGACCAAAGCAATAGATGTACCGAGGCACGCTCGTCAAAGTTCTGAGTTCCAACGACGAGAATAACGGCGACGAGGAGGAGGACGAGAACGAGCTGCAGGCGGCGGAGCCGCCCGCTCGCCCCTGTCCTTCCTCGACCTGGGTTCTGGGTCCGCCTGGTCATGGTGATACAGGTTCGGTCCCCATGCTAACGGGCTATTCGGGTCGATCGGGGATGCGGGCCACGAAATTGAAGTGCTGGTCGTAGAGCTTCTGGATCACGGCTTCGAAGGCCTCGAGGGCGTTGTCGCCGTCCGCCTCGGCCACGACCTGGCCTTTGGCTTCGAGGAGATGAGCGGCGCCGCGATATCGGCCTTCCGAAGTCTTCGTCGCATCGATGCGCACCTTGGCCTTCTTGCCGGCGCGCAACACGAATCCATCGAACTTGAGGTCGCGATACAGATTTCGAACCTGGTAGAGCTGGCTCGGCATGGAACCCTCCGGGGCGGATTGTGCCGCCCGCGGCGGATCGAGACAAGGGGGAGAAAGCAAAAAGAAGAGGCGCGAGGGCGACGTGACCGCCGGCTCGCGCCTCTCCCCGGAGGGCAGCGCTCTGAAAACTCAGCCTACTTGAGAAGCACCATCTTACGGGTGGCTTCCCGGCCGTTCGCCTCCACCCGGTAGTAGTAGGACCCGGACGGCAGGGGCCGTCCCGCGTCGTCCCGTCCGTTCCAGCGTACCTCGTGCGCCCCCGGCTGCTCGACGCCGTGCACGAGTGACCGCACCACCCGCCCGGTGACATCAAATACGGTTACTCTCACATCCGCCCGTTCGGGCAAGGTGTATGTGATGACCGTCGAGGGGTTGAACGGATTCGGGAGGTTCGGACCGACGGTGAAGACGACAGGCTTCCCGGTGGCGGCCGGTTGCTCCACGTCCGTCGAGGAACTCCGGGTCAAGACGAGCACGTCATCCACCCCCGCTTCGACGAGAGAAGGGGTGTTTAGATCAGATGCCTTGAAGCGCAGCTTGACCTGGTTGGGTGTGCCGAACAGGGCGATGAGATCGACCTGTATCTGCACCCAGGCGTTCTGATTGCCGTTCGGAGGGTTGATGTTCTCCAGGCTCACCCAGGTGTTTCCGCCGTCGTTCGAGATATCGACGACCCAGTTATCGGCGTTGGGGCCGCCACCCATGTTGTTGGAGTACCAACGCCAGTACGAGAGGTTCGCCATCACGTTCGCCTGTGAGAGGTTCCACACCGGGCTGAGGAGGGTCGTGGTGCCGTTGTCCACGTCATTGAACCCGTCCCCCTGACCCGGAGTGTGCTGGCCGGTAATGAAGCAGAGGACGCCAGGATCCCTCGAGTGATCATCTCCCGGCTGGGCGATGGTGGCATTGGGATCCACGCGCTCCCAGATGCCCGTCGTCGCGTTGTCCCCCACATCCCCAACCGTCCATCCCGAGGGGACCTCGAGCTGATCGGCGACCGTGGCGACATAGAACTGATGTAAGGTCGCCGGAGCGGTCGGCGGGTTAGTGCGCTCGTTTCCGAGCGTGTCGTGGGCGTAAATGTAGTACTCGACGTTGCCATCGTTGGCTTGAGCCGGGATGTTCGCGGTATACGTCGCTCCACCGGCGGTTGACCGAGCAAGGCTCATATCCACCTGGGTGAAGGGGCCGCCGTCGATTCGGTAGAAGAGACGGGTGATGTCGAGCGGCGCCTCGGTGGACACGATGTCGGCGGACACGGTGTACGGCGAGGTGTGATCCGTCGTCCACTGGAGCGGTGTGTGGTGGATGATAACGCCGACCAGGATCTCCGGGCAGGAGAAGCCGTG
>JBIOUT010000355.1:0-7458 GCA_044867365.1 Candidatus Eiseniibacteriota bacterium
CGTCCTCCTGGCGAAGGGCACCTTTCCGAGATTCACCCTTTGGCGCGAGATTCCCGACCTGGTCACCGAGAATCCCAAATACGGGCTCGAAGAGCAGTTGGCGAAGGCGGTCATGGCCACCATGGACTCCCTGGAGACGGTGAATCAAAAGGTGGCGGCGCTCATCAACACCGGCGATCTGATCAAGGATGGGCGGAAGCCCAAACATTGGGAGCGTTTTCTCGGCATCACCAAGCCTCTCTATTCGCGGGTCGCTTACTTTCCGATCGCCGGCAACCATGAGCGCACCGACACGCCCCAAGGCCTCGCCAACTGGCACACGGCGACCGGCCTCCCGATCAAGAGCGAGCGTCTCAACTATTGCTTCGATTCGGTGGATGGCTGGGTCCGCTTTGTCGCCCTCGACTCGAATCCTCTCACCGACGTCAAGAACGTGTGGAGCCGAGAGGATGAAATCCGCTTCGCCGATGAACAGATCCGCTGGCTATCCGACCGCCTCGAGGAGCATCGCGGTCCGGCGATCGTCTTTCTCCACCATCCTCCATTCTCGCTTGGATTCCACCGGGTTGAATGGCAGACCGATGACATGCTGAGGAAGCGCCGGGCCGATCTGGTTCGGGTGCTGAGCCAGGCCAAGCTCGGCCTGCTCATCGCCGGTCACGAGCACACCTACCAACGGGCCCTCCTCCGTTGTGGCGACTCGGTGATCATCGTACTGGTCTCCGGCGGCGCCGGGAGCCCGCTCCATGCCATCCCCACCGGCGAGGCCGCCAACAAGATGTTCGCCGCCTACCAGGTCGAAGGCTGCGATTTCAAGCCCCAGGATGTCTTCGCCAGCGAGAACTTCAATTTCACCTACTTGCGGATCTGGTTCGGCGGCGGAGAGCTCTTCACCTATGCGGTGGACCGGACCGGGACGAGACGATTGATCGACCAGGTCAAGGTCGACCTGACGAGGTGGGGCATCCCCAAGGTCGACCAGCACAAGATGCCGTTGCCGCCGGAAAAGATCGAGCAGCCACCGCCGATCTCGGAGACGGCGGGCAAGAAACCGGCGACGCAGGCGCCACCGCAGGGCCAGAAAGCGGGAGGCGGCCAGTAAGCGGATCTCACGCTCGTGCGAGAGAAGTGATCGCCGCCTTGAGGGATTGGCGCCTGCGAAAGAAAGATGCCCACGGATCGGGCTCCGCCAGCCGTCGCTCGAAGTTTCCGAGGTTGAAGCGCTCGGGTTTCAGGGTCGGCTTGACCTCGGACCAATCGAGCGGGGTCGAGACCGGTGCACGCGGCCGCCTCCGGACGGAATACGGAGCGACCACCGTCTGCGCAAAGGCGTTGCGGAAGGCGTCGAGATAGACGCGGCCCCGGCGAGCTGCCTTCCGCGGCTCGACGGTGAGCTCCTGCGGGTGCGTCTTGGCGAGCAAGCCGCCGATTGCCGAGGCGAAGGCCAGGACCTCGTCGGCGTCCGGCCCCGTTCGTATCGGCACGAAGACGTGGAGCCCCTTGCCCCCGGATGTCTTGGGGAACGAGATGAGCCCGAGCTCGTCGAGGACCCGCTTCACCTTCAAACCGGCCCGCGCCGCCTCGGCGAATCCGCCTGACCCCGGATCGAGATCGAAGCACACCCAGTCGGGCAGGCGCGGATTAGGCGCCCGGCTCGACCAGACATGAACCGGGATGCAACCCAGGTTGACGAGGGCGAGCTGGGTTTCGAGGCGGCCGCCGACGACATAAGTCGTCGTCCTCCTCGCATGCCGAATCGGTCGAGTCGGGGTGTCGGGTGGCATCCCCTTCGGCTTCTCCTTCTGGTAAAAGCAATCGCCGAGCATGCCGTCCGGACAGCGCTCGAGGGAGAGAAGGCGTTCCATCACGTAGGGGCGGAGTCGAGGGAAAGTTGTGTGGTAATGAGCGGCGAGATCGAGCTTGGTGTATCCCTCATCGGGCCAGAACACTTTGTCCGGATTCGAGAGAGGGAACTTCGAAACGCGGGCGTTTGGAGATGGCCGCACTCTCGAGCGGCTTACCTTCGAGCGAGTGAGGGCCGTCGCGATCATCGGAAGACCTTGGGCAGACGGCAGTCTTCGGGCTTCTTGTCGTCCCTGAGGCCGAGAAAGACCGGATGCCTGAGCCTGCCATCGGCGGTCCATTCCAGGAAGGCGATCTGGGCCACGAGCTTGGGGGCCAACCATCGAGCGCCCCCCTTCTCCCGAGGCGCATTGACGAAGGGGGGCGTTTGGCGGAGGAGCGATCGGAATCGTCGGAAGAGGGACGAAAGGGTCTCCTGAGAGAAGCCGGTCCCGACCTTGCCGACATAGTGGAGATCCTTCCCGGAATGGGCTCCGAGGAGGAGGGCTCCGAAATAGGGACGTGAGCCCTTGGGCGGAGTAAAGCCGCCGATGACGAATTCCTCCTCGCGGCGCACCTTGACCTTGAGCCACTTCTTCGATCGCCCTTCCATGTAGGGCGAGGTCGAATCCTTGGCCACCAATCCTTCGAGCCCCAGCTCGTTGGCGCGGCGGTAGGCCATGAGCCCATTCCGGGGAAGTCGCCGCGAAAGGAAGAGCGTTCCGGATCGGCCGATGATCGACTCGAGGGCTTTCCGGCGGGAGGTGAGCGGAGAGCGGCGGATATCCTGTCCGTCGATGAACAAACAGTCGAAGGCTGCGTAATGGAGCTTGGCCCCACCCCGCTGCAGCAGCTGAAAGCGCGACACCCCCTGCTCGTCGAAAGCCACCACCTCACCGTCCACGAGGGCGGTGCGAGTGGTCAATCGTTCGACGGCGTCGCTGATCCGGGCGAAGGTTCGGCTTCGGTCCTTTCCCAAGCGTGAACGGAGAGTCACCCGCGCTCCTTCCTTGTACGAGAGAATGCGATAGCCGTCGTACTTCTCTTCGTAGACCCATCCGGGACGGTGAAAGGGCTCGTCCACGAGGGTGGCGAGCATCGGGCGGGGGCGAATGGGGATTCGGTCACCTTCGCCTCGGATGGTGTTTCGGGCTCGCCGGGCCATGGGCTCAAGATACCCGGGCAGTCCGGCGCCGCGCGACCGCCGTCATGGTGTCAGTGCGGCGCGTTTGTCGGGTCGACTGACGCGCCCTCGTTGACCGCCGGCAGCGCGTGGCCGTCTCCGGATCGCCGGAGGCGGCATGACTCACATCCCCGCCTTCGTCGCGAGCGATCTGGGCGAGTGAACGTCCGGAGACGACCGAGCAGGGAGCGAGGAGTGCGATGTCCTCCATGGAAGCAAAGTCGTCTCGATGCTTGATGAGGAGCCAGTTTCGGCCGTTGCCGCCACCTCTCATCCCCGCGGCGCGAACCAGCACCCAGTCTCCACCCAATTTCTTGCCGTGGAGCGTGAACTTGAGCTCGCCCCTGCGAAGGCTCGTTCCCACATTCGGGTCGTGTGGGACATAGGTGCCGATGTCCCAGACCATCACCGTTCCTCCGCCATACTCTTCCCGGGGAATCACTCCCTCGAATCCGGCATATTCGAGCGGATGGTCCTCGACGCTTCTTGCCAGACGCTTCACCTTGGGGTCGAGCGACGGGCCCTTGGGGACGGCCCATGAGAGCAGGGCCCCATCCCATTCCAGACGAAAGTCATAGTGGAGATGAGAAGCCTGGTGCTTCTGGATCACGAACGACAAGGGCTTGTTGTTTCGTTTGGGCTTCGCCCTCACCTTCCTCCTACTCGAGCCGGAAGGCTCCGGTGTGCGGCTGAAGTTCCTCTTCTGTCGATAAGCTGAGAGTCCCATATCCAACGACCTTCATCATCCAATCAGGACAGCTCGTCAACATCGACGGAGAGCAAATCAGGTGCCAGGGTCTAGATTCTGGCACGGGGCATGCTCTTCGGTCAGCGTAAAGAGGGTCGCTCGCGAGTGCGCTGCCGCCGCCAACAGCCGGCATGGACCTCGAGGATAGAGCGAACGGAGCGCACTCTCGAGGGCTCTTGGAATGTAAGCACTGCTTCCGCGACTGCAATCTTGAAAACGATCGAGCCCGTTCTCTATGAGAGCGGGCTCGATGGCTTTTGCTGAGGGGTGATAGGCGGAGGTGGAGGGCAGAGGGGGGGGCGGAACGGCGCGCGAGATTGCTCCTCTTCCGGTTAAGGAGTCTCCAGACCGTAGCCTCGCGAAGCCGTGGTGCGCGATCCAGATTCCATCGATGGAACGAACTCATCCGCCTTAGGCTTGAGACGGTCCGCTCCATTCTTAAGCGTCCTTGCTCCATTTCCCAGGTCATGGCGGAGGCGAGTCACGCCCTGGCGGACCCGAGTGCGCGTTTCTCGGCCCGGGGCGGGAGCCACCATCAAGGCCAAACCGGCTCCCGCAAGTGCGCCGAGGCCGAGCAGCCAGAGGGCGGGAACCGTAGTGTGATTGTTGTTGCGGCGGACGGCTTGAATCAGATCCTCGCGAGTTGGAATCGCGCTGATGAGGTCCTTCATGCGTAACATGGTCAAATCCTCCTCTCCCCCGGCCTTTCCGAGGGATCATGGGCCGCTTAGAGGGCTCCGTCAGCTTCGACCCACAAGAGGTGCAACCCCCATGCCGCGCGTTTGGGTCCTGATGGGCGGTCATTTTTCAGGACCTGTTCAGCCACCCCAAATGGTACGGAGAATGCTCGGAATGGCACGGAGAATGCTCCCCCCCTAGAAGCGACGCTAGCAACGCAAGGGAAGGAGTCCGAGCAGGGAGGATCAGGGAGGATCAGGGAGGATTCATGGGCATCAGCATGCTCTTGGTCAGCCTCATCCTGTTGGTTCTGGGATCGATTCCCGCGTGGTCCTATAGCCGGGAGTGGGGGTACGTGCCGAGCAGCATCTTCGGAACGATGCTGCTTGTCTCAATGAGCCTGGTGCTGCTTGGATTGCTGTGAGCTCGAAGGATGCGATAGGCGACGGCTCAAGGGCTGAGGCGATTCGGGGCCGCCGCAGCCTGTGGAATCCAAACGAGACGAATACTCCGAGGCGTCTCCTGCGGGATTCCCAGGATTTCGGCGGCCCCATTTGTTCAGAGCCGGGACCTAAATTCTGACAACGATCCTTTCGTAAGAATGGCGGGGGCGGCGAGCAGGTTTTTCAAGGAAGCCGAAGCTCAGGGCCGAAATCGGGTGGTTAGCGCCTCTCGCAGCGTCATCGTTGGATATCTGCCTGTTTTCACCTCTGGACGAACCCCGTATCTCGCACCGGCAATAACGAGCCGCCTCCCTATCAACGCCCACGCCCTCATGCTGATGGTCGCCGTCATCGAGCACCGATGAGATTCGAAGTTATCTCGAGGGATCGAGGCTCGGTGCGGGCTTAGGCGGGATGGGGAACGAGAGGCGCCTCGATGAGCGCCCGATGAAGGGTGAGGACCACCTCGTCGGCATGGCGGGGATCGACGAGGAGAGAGGTCGAGCGAGCTCCGCAGAGAAGAGCGGGCAACACGCGCCATTCCGGCGTCAGGCATTCCTCGATGGCCGCGGCGACGTCGATCCCCGGGCGATGGATGGCCGAGATCAAGTCTCCGCTCCGCCTGACGACCGGGGTCACGCCTGCTGCTTGCATGCGTTCGCCGACTTCCGCCGCGAGGTTCTCCTCCACCGCGGCGAAGGTCCCCTTACCGCTCGCAGTCGCCAAGCGGAGTGGAGTCTCGCCGGCGACCGAGAGCGCCTCGGCGACGCGACCTGGAGCGACCGGGAACTCGAAGACCACACTGCGCGACACGGTCCCAATCCCCGCGACCGCCGGCTCAACAGGCTCCTGTCCCGCGCCCCTCGTTTCGCTCACCGTCGTCCCCGCGCCCGGGATGAAGCTCGAGCGGATGACCACGTGCACCTTCTCCCGGGCCGCCCAGCGGGCGGCGCGCGGATGTAGCACTCCCGCTCCGAGCTCGGAGTAGGCGACCATGGTGTCGAGGTCGAGGAAATCGATACGCCGGGCGGCGGGCACCCGGCCCGGATCGGCGGTATAGACTCCGTCGACATCGGTATAGATCTCGCAGCGGGCGGCGGCGAATCGTGAGGCGATGGCGACCGCGGTTAAATCCGAGCCACCTCGCCCCAGGGTGGTGATCTCGCGAGCGGGGCTCACTCCCTGGAAGCCGGCGACGATGACGATTCGCCCGTCAGCGAGGGCTTCTTGAATTCGATCCCCCTTGACATCAACGATGCGGGCGCGGGTATGAGCGCCGTCGGTGATGATGCCCGACTGGGAGCCAGTGAGCGAGATCGAGCGCAGGCCGCTCGCATTGAGCGCCATGGCGAGAAGCGCCATCGAAATGCGTTCCCCGGTGGTGAGCAGCATGTCGAGCTCGCGGGGATCGGGTTGAGGAGCGATCTCGGCGGCGAGCCTCAGCAGATGATCGGTGGTATCGCCCATCGCCGACACGACGGCGACGACGTCACGCCCGGCCCGGCGCTCGAGCCCAATGCGGGAGGCGACGTCGCGGATTCGCGCCGACGTCGACAGCGACGTGCCCCCATACTTTTGAACGATGAGCGTCATGTCCGCCTCTTGTCCGCCGAGCTGTGGTGGTGCGAGATCGGGGAGCGCGATTGCATGGCAGGCTACCGGAACGCCGCCCGGACTGTCCAGGCGCTTCCGGCCGCGCTCTCGGCGAGCGGGGGTTGACAGCTGCGAGGCGCGAAGCTAGATTCGAAAGCCTTGTCCAGCGGAAGTAGCTCAGTCTGGTAGAGCCCCACCTTGCCAAGGTGGTTGTCGCGGGTTCAAATCCCGTCTTCCGCTCCAGAATGCTGGAGGCCGGCGCTGCACCTGCGCCGGCCTCCAGCTTTTCTCCTCTCCCCTCCTCCGCATCCCCAACATCGCCTCAAGCACGAGCGGAGCGCCGCGACACCTCCTGCGCGGTCTGCATCGTCTCCCGGCCGCTGTTTCCAGATCGGAGCGCAAGCGAGCTGAGGGTCACCATGCCGACGATGTGCTCGCGCTCGTCGACCACCGGCAAGCGTCCGATCTGATGCTGGGCCATGAGCCCCATCGCCCGGGTGAGCTCCCATTCGGGATGGGCGCAGACCGGGGCGGCGGTGGCGCACAGCGCCACCTGGGTGGAAGCGGGATCGAGCCCGTTCGCCAGCGCACGCACCACCATATCGCGATCGGTGATCATTCCGGTGACGGCGCCACTCGTATCGGTCACCGGCAGGGCGCCCACGTTCTCCTCAACCATATGCTCTGCTGCTTCGGTGAGGGTTGCGTTGGCGTCGATCGTCACGACATTACGAATCATCACGTCGCTTACTTTCATTGCCGACTCCTTTCTGTGGAGTACCGCAGTCGCGATGAGCATTACGCGTGCCAAGGATCGCGGTGAAGGCGAGCGCGCGGTTATCGAGCCGGGGCAAGGGCGTGAGAAGTCCTTACAACCTTGAGGGCGGTGATTGCAATCTTGTCCGGACGCTTCCCCTGGTGCTACTTGAGGAGAACCGCTTGGCGAGTCAACCGCTGGTTCCCGGTCTCGA
>JBIOUT010000356.1:0-3423 GCA_044867365.1 Candidatus Eiseniibacteriota bacterium
CGCGGAGGGCCGCTTGTCATTTGCCGCCCGAGCCCTTTCCTTCCTTCTTCTCGTCGATGAATCGCAAGCGCCCGCGAATCATGTTGCCGAGGAGGGTTGCCGCCGATTCCATGCGACGGGCTTCCTCATAGTGGGTCTTGGCGGCGTCGAAGTGCCTCTCGGCGATCTCGATCTCTCCCAGACGCACCAGGCTCGTGAGTCGGATCGCCTCGAAACTTGGGTCGTTGCCCAGCTCGAGTAGCGAAGCATAGGCGCGGCGGGCGGCAGTCATGTTTCCGGCGGCACGCTCGACCTCGCCGTCAAGGAGCACCAGGATGGGCTCGTCGCCGTGACGAGCCCGGATGCGAGCCAGGGTGACGCGGGCGGAGTCCGGGCCCCCGTCCGCACCGAAGAGCTGCCGCCGGGCGCGGGCGATCTCGAGGAAAATCTCCTGCTGTTCCGGACGCACCTTGCGTTCGAGGAGGATGCGCGCCTGGGAGTGATAACGGGCATAGCGGGGGTTGTTGAGTACGCGCTGAGCGCACACTCTCGCCGAGTCCGGTTGGCCGAGATAGCCTGCCAAGCTCGAGAGCCCGAGCAATGCCCGAGGCATGATCCAGTAAGGATCAACGGGTGCGTCGATAACGATCGCCTGCAAGTCGGCACGCGCGGCCTGATGGTCGCCGATCTGGTTCAGCACCCGGGCGCGGGTGATCAGCATTCGATAGAGAAAGAGATTGTCCCATCCCCGAACTCGCGTACCCCAGCCGTCGATGATCCGATTGAGGACCTCGAGTGAACGCTGGCTTGTCTCCGGGAAGACGTAGGCGGTCGAACCCAGGAGCTCGCCCAATCGCGGGTTGTAGGGATATCGGGCTCCGAGATCGCTGAAGATCTGGATGGCCTCGTCGATCCCGCCTTCGAAGAGATAGTCGATGACCCCGAGGACCACCTTGGCATCTGTGCCGGTGTAGGTGTCGGCGCCCGCCCCGGCGTTCAAGAGCTCGAGGCCTTGCTCCCGATCGCCGCCCGGAATGCGAACAATGAATTTGACGAACTTGATGATGCTGGGAAGTATGTCGGCGAAGTAGAGGTAGCCGCCGACGATCACCCCGGCATCCAAATCCTTGGGCTGCAGCTTGAGGTAGCGATCGAGATCGCCCTTGCCCTTTCGGGCCTCGGTGCCGGCGGACCAGATCTCGCTCGCAATCGCGTAAACCTGGGCCTTCATCATGCGCGCCCAGCCCCGATAGAGGAGACCGGCCGGGTCGCGCTTGTCGATTTCGAGAATCGAGTCGCAGCTGGCAACGGTCTGGTCGAGTGGAGCGATGATTGACGGCAAGAGCTGCTTGGCGCGCTCCTCCTCGTTGAGGTCATCGGGATAGTTCTCGCGAATCACCCGGAAGCGAAAGAGCCCGATGCGAGGATCGCCTGGAGCGAGCCTCGCCGCCCGTTCGACTGCGGCTTGCGCCGAATCGAGTTGACCGTCGTAGATGAAGTCGACCGTGCTACGGAAGAGGCGGTCGAGCTCGGCCTCGAGAGCCGGGTCGTCCTGGACGGGCACCGCAGCTCTCACCGCCGCCGGAGCTCCGGCGACCGCAGATACGCCCGCAAGAACCGCCCAGACGAGCGCCGGTAGCCGTCGCCGGGCCGCCACTCCTCGCGCTCCGCCTGCCTTTCCCCTCATCGAGGGCACCTTGTGTTCGGGAACGCGATGACCTTTCACTCCTGTGCTAAACTGCGCCTCCGCTGCATCATTTGCTTCGGCGAAGCGGGCGGATCTTGCCGCAAATCGGGCGCGCTCCACCAGCGGATTCGATTACCCCGATATAGGCTTTCCTATTCCCTCACAGGCTTTCCCATTCCCTCCCAGGCTCGGTCGAAGATGACTCGCGGGTCCACTCCAGACGCCGTCGTTGTCGGCGCCGGCATCATCGGCGCCACGGTCGCTCTCGAGCTGGCGCGACGCGGCGCTCGCGTGACCGTCCTCGAGCGTGGCCGCGTCGGTCAGGAAGCCTCGGGGGTGGCCGCCGGGATGCTGGCTCCGCAGGCCGAGGCCGACCGCCCCTCCCCCTTCCTCGACTTTGCTCTCGCCTGTCGCGCCGGTTATGACGACTGGGTCTCGGGAGTGGTGGCGGAGTCGGGTATGCCGGTCGATTTCTCGCGGCAGGCTCTCCTCTACGTCGCGCTTACCGCGGAGAACGCAGGCAAGCTTCGCGCTCAGCACAATTGGCAGGCGAGTCTCGGGCTCCCGGTCGAGTGGATGAGCGGCGAGGAAGCACGACGCCTCGAGCCTACGCTCGCCCCTGGACTCGCCGGCGCCCTCCAATTTCCCGATGCAGCCCGGGTGGAAAGCTCCGGCCTCACCCGAGCAGTCGCCGCCGCCGCCCGCAAGCGCGGGGCGGAGATCATCGAAGGGATGGAAGTGACCTCGCTCCTCATCGAGGGAGGTCGCGTTCTCGGAGTTGCGGCGGGCGATCGCCGTTTCGCCGCCGATTGGGTGGTTGTCGCGGCCGGAGCCTGGGCGAGTCGGATCGCAGGCATGCCGATGGCCGACGATTGGATCCAACCGTGCCGGGGGCAAATACTTGCGGTCAGGCTCGAAAATCAACGGATCGGGCGTATTCTCTATACCCATGGAGCGTACGCCGTCCCCTGCTCGCCCGGTCTGTTCCTCATCGGAACGACGAGCGAGCATGCGGGATTCGACCGCAGGGTGACTCTAGGCGGAGTGAGATCGATCATCGCCGGAGTGACCCGCTTCGCGCCCGCGTTCGACGACGCCGAGGTGCTCGAGCTCCGTGCCGGGCTCCGTCCCGAATCGCGCGATGGGTTCCCCCTGCTCGGACCTCTGACTCGTCTTCCAGGTCTCGTGCTCGCCACCGGACACTTCCGGAACGGAATCCTTCTCGCTCCTCTCACCGGCGAGCTGGTGGCCGAGTCGATCGTGAGCGGACGAGTGCCCTCGGCGCTTGCCCCATTCCTCCCCGACCGGGTCGAGGAAACGTCGCGGAGCTCCTAGGCGGCGACCATGCGCAGCGACCTCACGCTCCAGGCGGCGATCGCCGCTCTCGCTTTCCTCTTTCGCGCCGTTTATCTGCTCCAGCTTCGCGCCACTCCCCTCATCCACTCACCGGGGATGGATTCGCTCAACTACATCGAGTGGGCGAAGACCATCGCCGCGGGCGATTGGATCGGGAGTGAGGTTTTCTTTCTCGGTCCCCTCTATCCCTATGTCCTCGCTGTTCTCAGGCTCGCCGTCGGCGCCGATCCATTCCATCTGCTCCTCGTCCAGAGCGCGCTCGGAAGCGCCGGTCCGGTTCTGCTCTATCGACTCGGGATGCGGCTCTTCGATCGTCCGACCGCGACCGCCGCCGCTCTCGGCATGGCGACCTACGGCATGCTCATCCAGTACGACAATCACTTCCTGATGGAGTGGCTTCT
>JBIOUT010000357.1:0-6817 GCA_044867365.1 Candidatus Eiseniibacteriota bacterium
AGGCTGTTCATTTGAAGGATGCCGGCGCCGGGGCCATATTCGGTCCAGAGGCGCCTTCAATCCACGGGCGATCGATACCGACAGGTTGCGCTCATAGGGCATGCAATTCCGGCACTCGACCGAGTCGACAACGGCGACGCTGTCGAAGAACTCAAGATTGTCCTGGTAGTCGCCCCCAATGATGATGACGACGTCGGGCGTGCGATCTCTCGGACCCCACATCCAGTAGCTGTTATGGCCGCTGATCGCCGGCGGCAAGCCGTAATGCCGCCCAAGGACATCGATCGCCCCCGCCTCGCCGTAGTTCTGTCCGAAGATCGCACATCGCGCCTTTTCCTCCGGCGAGAGACTCTGGTACGCGCTCGCCACCTTTTGGGCCATCTCCGGCCAGCCGTGCATATCGGCGAAGTGCTGCGGCAGCTCCCCGAGCTCCTGATTTTCCTCGGCGGGGGGACGGACCCCAAGCACAGCCGCGTAACCGACGAACCGCGATTCCGGCAGCACCGGCACGGCAAAGGGCAACGCGAGACCGCCGACGACCGCGATCGACGTCGCGATGAGGGGCCGGAGCAATCGCCGGCCACGAGAGCTCGTGAAGCGCTCGAGCACCACGGCTCCGGGGGCGAGGAGTATGGGATAGGCGACTGCGAGGTACGAAGCCCTGCTCGTACGGCTCGCCACCAGGATGGCGAAGGTGGTCAGGTAGATCACGGCGAGGATCCGCCATGGCCTCCAGGCCGCAGCAACAAGGCAAGCAACGAGACCCGTCACCCAAACCACGGCCGATGCCGGATTCATGTCCATCAGCTGGTTGCGAACGAAATCGAGGAAACCGACCTGCACCATCTTGTATTGCGCCGCATTGTGCATGAATACCAGGGTGGGGAAACCATGTCGTACCTCCCACACGACGTAGGGAGAGAAGAGAAGGGCCGCAAGCCCCAAGGCGAGCCACGGCCACCGCATGGCCAGCTGGCGACGGTGCGGTGTGAGAATGAGACCGACCCCAAGGCCGGCCACGAACCAGAACATGCTGATCTTGTTCATCAAACCCAGCCCGACGATCAAGCCGAGGAGAAGCCAACGGCCCCCGCCGCCATTGACCAGCGCCCCAACGAGAGCGACCGCCGCCCACGTCCACAGGAACTGATCGAACACGTTCATAGAGTACGTATGGTGGGTGCCCAGATAGACCGGAGAGGCAACGATGGTGAGCGCGGCGAGGGTTTGCGCAAAGCGTCCGCCGCCCAATCGCCAGGTGAGGTACCCGGTCAAGAGCACCATTCCGGCGCCGACCAGAACCGGAAGAGATCTCAAAGCCACGAGCGAGTCGCCGAGGAGAGCGCGCTGGAGAGCGAGGAGGGCGATCGAGAGCGGCGGATGGTCGACGTAGCCGAATGCCAGATGCTCGGTGGAGGCGAGGTAATAGAGCTCGTCCCGGAAGTATCCGTATTGCCGAATGGCGAGGAGGTGGAGGAGAACTTTCAGCGCTGCGAGTCCAACCAGAACCCCGAGGGCCAACCCGGCTCCACCTTCGTGGGGAGCGACTCGAGTCGAGTGATGTCCAACTTTTGAGTCGTCCATCCGCGTAGAATATCAGTCCCGCTACTCCTTTCCCCGCATCCCCCCGGCGCCGTAAGCCGATCGCCCGGACTGTAGGTCGGCGTAGAGTCGCGCGTATCCCTCGCACTCCGACTTGAGCTCATCGATGAGCTTGACGAATCGCGCTTCGCCCCGAACCGACTCGAGATAGGGATCGCTCTCGAAGAGGGGATGACACGGATAACCGTCATGCGCCGCTTCGGTGAGCACGGCCAGGGCGCGGTCCTTCCGACCCAGCAGAGACTGGATGCAGGCCATGTCATAGAGGGCATGGTGATAATGGCCGTAAGACTTGCGCTTGCTCACGATGAGCTGAATTTGCCGGTCGGCCTGGGCCGTGTTCCCCTCGAGGGCCGCAATGAGCCCGCGCAACGGATAGGCGAGAACCCCATTGGGCCAGTCGCGGCCCATCCGATCGGCGATTTCGCTTGCCTCCGCGAGCCGTCCCATCCGCAACAGGCATAGACCCCTCTGGTAGTGATTCCATTGCCCCTGACCGAGATGCGTAGACCTCTCGCTGATCTCGAGTGCCTCTTCGTAGCGGCCCAAGTGATAGAGCCAGAAACCGCGCATATCGAGGCCATTCACGTGTTCGGGAATGATCAGCAAAGCCTGTCCGGTGTGCTCTCCAGCCTCTCGCAGCAGACCCACATGAATCATTACGACTCCGAGTCTAAGATGAGCCTCGCCCAGGCTCGGCCGATCGTGAATGACGGGGACCAGATCGCGAATAGCGCCGGCATGGTCGAAGCCGCCCTGCGGACTCCAGCGCAGGCGCGAGCGGACATAGCGCGCCTCGGGCAAGTCGGGTTCGAGCTCGAGCGCCTTCTCACAGGCCATTTCCGCCTGGGCGTAACTATCGCCTTCGGGCTGGAAAGCGAATGCAATCTGCGACTGGGCATCGGCGATGCCGGCCCACGCGAGAGCGAACTTCGGGTCCACCTGACGCGCCTTCTCGAACCATTCCAGACCGGCAACCGTTTCCTCGTAGCTTTCGTGCCACAGGCAGAGCTTTCCCTTCATATAGAGGTCATATGCTCGGACATCGGGGCGCATCCCCCCACCGACTCGCGTCGCCTGGGCATGCTCCGAGGGCGTGAGCTCGACCTCGAGCGCTGCGGCGATGCTGCGCGCCGCCTCGTCCTGCATCTCGAAGAGATCGTCCATCGACGCGTCGAGCTTGGTAGCCCACAGGGTCCGTCCCTGGTCGCAGTCGATGAGCTGAACCGTCACTCGCAGTCGCGAGCCGGCGCGCTGAAAGGAACCGTCGATGACCGAATCCACCGCCAGCTCGCGGCCGGCGTCAACCGGATCGGGGGGATGCTCGCGATAACGCAGGATGGCCGAGGTCGGCCGCAAGAGGAGCGAGCGCACGAGCGCGAGCTCGGTGATGATGGCATCGGCAAGACCCAATCCGAGATGGGCGTTGGTGGGATCATGCGCCAGATCCCTGAATGGAAGCACGGCTACCGATCGCTGATGGGCTCGAGCGTGCTGTCCGGGGCTAATCGCGACCGGCGGCCCGGTTTCTGAAGCAGCGACCACTGTATCGAGCACGAAGCCGACTTCGCGCAAGGAATGGAATCGGCCCTCGGGATTCTTGGCCAAACATCGCTGGATGACGACATCGATGGCAGGCGGAATGCGGTGGTCGGCGGCGGAAATCGCCGATGGATGCTCCCGGAGGATGGCGGTCATCACCTCCCCCAATGATCCCGACCCGAAAGCACGGCGACCGGCCGCCATCTCATAGAGGATGGCGCCGAAGGCGAAGATGTCGGCTCGGTGATCGACCGGCAAACCGCGCAGCTGCTCCGGAGCCATGTAGCACACCGTTCCGATGACCGCTCCGGGCTGAGTCAGGGGGGAAACCGTGAGGGCCGATGGATCGCTGTCCCTGGCCGTCATCCTGGCCAGTCCGAAATCGAGGATCTTGATTCGACCGTCGGCGGTGACGAAGACATTCTCCGGCTTCAGATCGCGGTGCACGATGCCCTTGCCATGAGCCGCGGCAAGTCCCGCTGCCATTTGTTTCGCATATTCCAGGCAGCGGCCGACCGGCAACGCACCCCGGCCATGCGGGTTCGGAGCGTCGCTCCTTCGAGCAGCTCCGACACGACATACCGCATCTCCCCTTCGGCGCCGACATCGTAGACCGCGAGGATGTTGGGATGGTTGAGAGCTCCCGCCGCTCTGGCCTCGTTGTCGAACCGACGGATCATCTCCGGATCGGCGGCAAGGGAAGGACGGACGACCTTGATGGCGACGTCGCGACCGAGACGGGAGTCATGCGCGCGGTAGACCTCGCCCATACCGCCGGCGGCGACGAGCGCCAGCACTTGGTAGGGCCCCAGGCGGGAGCCCGCGGCAAGGGTCGACATCACCGAAAAGTGGGTAGGAAGGATCGAGGGCGTTTGCCACCCGGGAACATGACCGATCTCAGAGTATCGATCGCTCGGTGCGGAAGTCAACGGGAGGGATGGATCGCCGCAAAGAGCGATCCCCAGGAAGCGCGAAGCAGCTCCTGGATTCGCATCCAATCCCTTTCGGTCACCTCCCCCTGAGAAGCTTCCTGATCGCGGATGGTCATCGCCTCGGCGCGCAGTCTGGCATGTTCCGTGAGTTGTTCCACCGGCACCTGATAGATCTCCGATTGGAGCAGGGCGAGGGCGTTCACCAGCTCATGGGGAGCCTCTTCCGACTGCTCGCGGTGAACGATCCACCACTCGAGCTCGAGCCGCGCCGCCCGCTCGGCGTCGAAGGGCACATTGCTCACCCGGCGGATGGCGGCATAGAAGCGCTCGAGACCGGGCAGCGCCTGCTCATAATCGCTCCGGGCTCCTCCCTGCTTGAACACGAACGCGGCCCGGGCGGCATCCTGGGCGGCGACCATCGAGCCGAGGAGCGACAGATGGTACTGCTCCCGCAGGAGCTCGGCGAGCTCGGCGAAGAGCTCGAGCCTTTGGCGATCGTAGTAGGAACGCCACATCGACGTCTCCAGGCGGGCGACCTCGCCGGGATCGAAGCTCCGGATATCGGCCGACCGCGGCGCCCAGAGATCGATCGCCGCCCAGACAAGGACCAGAACGGAGACCCCGATTGCAGGCAACCACAGTGAGCGCCTTCTCGGAGCTGAACGTTCCGGCGCAAGTCCTCGAACGGAAGCAAGGTCCTGCATTGACTCAGATCTCCATGCCCACTACCCTCGCCCCGTGTCGCGCATTCTGGTGACCGGCGTCGCCGGCTTCGTAGGTGCCAACCTTCTGCGCGGACTCCTGCGCCGTGGGCACGAGGTCTGCGGCATCGACAATCTCTCCTTCGGCCGCGAGAGCAACATCCGCGACTGCCTCTCCGATCGGCGCTTTCGTTTCGATCGTGCCGACATCCGCGACCCCGCCGCCGTCCTTCACGCCGCCGGCGGCGCCGAGGTCATCGTCCATCTGGCCGCCCACAAGATTCCGCGCTACGGGGACGCCTACGATACCCTGGTCGTCAATGCCGAAGGAACGCGCAGCGTGCTCGAAGCGGCGAGGGCTGTTAAGGCGAGGGTCATCGCCGCTTCGAGCTCGGATGTCTACGGCAAGAGCGACAACCTTCCCTTCGCCGAAGACGGCCCACTCGTCATCGGACCGCCTGCGGTGCGGAGATGGGGCTATGCCATCAGCAAGATGTATGTCGAGCAGCTCCTCTTCGCCTATCACCAGCGCTTCGGCCTCGAATTTCTGCTGCTGCGCCTCTTCGGCGGCTACGGCCCATTTCAGCACCCCACCTGGTGGGGCGGCCCCCAGGCGGTTTTCATCCGCTGCGCTCTCGGCGGCACCCCGATGCCGGTTCACGGCGACGGCTCGCAGAGGCGATGTCTCACCTATGTCGACGACTACACCGAAGCTCTGGTGCGCTGCATCGAGAACCCGGCGGTCAAGAACGAGGTGCTCAACCTCGGGTGCGACCAGCCGACCACCATCCTCGATCTCGCTCACCTCTGCTGGAGCCTCGTTCGCGACGACCCGCCGCTCGTGCGATTCATTCCCTATTCCGCATTCGGTCGCTACGAAGATGTGAGCGAGCGCGTCCCCGACCTCACCCTTCTCAAGAAGCGGATCGACTTTGCGCCGATGATTCCGCTCGCCGAAGGCCTGCGGCGCACCATCGAGTGGGAGCGCACCCGGACGCTCGAGACCACCGCCGCCCGACAGCCGGCGCCGGTTCTGCAGGCGGCGAGAGCCCAGCCGCTGCGCCTCCGATTCCTGGCTCCGATGCTCAACGAAGCCCGCAACCTGCCCGGCTTGCTGCGCGAGATCGCCGCTAGCGCCGAATCGGTCGCCGCCGATTACGATGTGCTCCTCGTCAACGATGGATGCACCGATGACACGACCCAGGTGCTCGAGCGATTGGCCCGATCTTATCCCGTAACTCAGCTCGTCCATCCCACTCACCGCGGCGTGGGCCACGCCTTCAACTCGGGCTTCGAAGATCTGCTCGATCGATTGGAAGACGATGACATCGTTGTCACTCTCGAGGCCGATTGCACGAGCGATTTGAGCATCGTCCCCGACATGTTGAGACGCTTGAACGAGGGAAACGACCTTGCCCTCGCCTCCTGCTATCTGCCGGGAGGCGGCATCGCCACCACCGATCCCTTTCGGATCGCCATCAGCCGAATCGCCAACCGCGCCGCCCGGCTCGTCTTCGGCCTGAACGACATCCACACCCTGAGCTCCTTCTTCCGCATGGTTCGCGGGAGCGCGATTCGAGCGCTTGCGCGGAGCTACGGCAGACCGCTCCTCAAGACTCCGGGATTCGAATGCATGCTCGAGATGCTGGCCATGTCTCGAGGAATCGGTCTCAAGGTGGTCGAGGTGCCGATGATTCTCGACCATGCCCGGCGCCAAGGCAGGAGCAAGATGAGCATTCCGCGGGCCACCGCCGGATATCTGATCTTGTTCGCCCGCCGCATCCTCACCGTGCGCTTCCAAGGCGCACATCACGACGAGGCAGAATCGCCCTTGCGGCGAAACAGTCGCGCCGTGACCCCCGAGGTGCGGAGCTCGCTCACCACCTCGAAGTGAGGCGGGGCCACCGATCCTTCCAAGTAGCGAAGCCACGGCTCGGGCGGCCGGGCGCCGAAGCGCGGATTCGCCGGCTCGGCGGCGATCTGGAAGCTCGTCAGGCAGAGGAACTGCCGTCCGCGCTTGTCGCGCGGGATGCGATCAAG
>JBIOUT010000358.1:0-5372 GCA_044867365.1 Candidatus Eiseniibacteriota bacterium
CTCGTGGCGTAGATCCGGTGATCGGGGGTGCAGCGGAAGGGTGGCAGATAGTAGGGGGTCACCTTAACCACCCGCCCGCGATAGGGGTGCCGGAAAACCTGTCGAATGGGAGAGAAACGTCCTTCATGGGTGAGCGCTTCCGAACCACGAATCGATGATGCGGCCTCTCCACCATCGGGCATGAGCAAGCGCTCATCGCGGAGGAGAGAGTCGATACGAACGACTCCGCGACGGGTGACCACTCGTGTCTCGCCGGTGAAGCAGTAGGCGCAGTGATAATCGCATCCGAGCATTCCGAAGCTGAGAGCGAGACTGCCGGGAAGGGCGTGGAAGAAAGGTTTCTTCTCCACCGGGTCGCATTGCAGAGCACCGACGTAGCCGTCGGGCACCATGAGCACGCCGTCGCGGTTGAAGCGCACCCGGCAGATCCCGTCCCGCCCGGGCGGGATCCGACACAAGTGACCGCAGGCATAGCAGTGGACCCAGCCCGGCCGGTCGGGCATGGCGTCGTAGAGCTCGCCCGGGCTCACCTGCTCGGCGAGGACATTCTTGAGGGTGGTCATCTGGGCGCGGGCTTCGTCGGTCGCCGCGCCGTCTCGCTTGGCCTCGGCTTTCATGGCGGATAGGCGGGTAAGTGCTAGGCTCCCATCGGATCTAGGGTAGGCGCCCGGCCTCCGCGCACGCAATGGCGAGGAGTTGCCGGCAGGCCGGCGGGCCCGGGCGTCGCTCGCACGCTCTCCCTTTATGCCGACACTCCACCATACCCCGACGGCGCCTTGAGCGCTCCCGGGACAGGTGCTAGCATGCTCCGCCGCACTCTCCTGGGGGATCCGAGCGGCTCCGAAGCTCCACACAGGCTGGAGAAGCCTCCCACCACAACCCCGAGATCGGGTCGCGCCTCCGGCGCCCGTAGCTCACAAGAGAGGATCATGGCGACACGTTCCGCTCCTTCGGCCATGTCCGCTCCCGTCCATCCCTCCGAGCTCGACCGATTGGTCATCAACACGATCAAGACCCTGGCGATGGATGCGGTGCAAAAGGCGAACTCAGGTCATCCCGGCTTGCCGATGGGGGCGGCCGATTACGGGTATGTCCTCTGGACGCGCTTTCTCAAGCACGACCCGGTCGATCCCCACTGGCCTGATCGCGACCGCTTCGTGCTCTCGGCCGGCCACGGCTGCATGCTTCTCTACGCTCTCCTCCATCTTGCGGGCTACGACCTCTCTCTTGACGAGATCAAGCGCTTCCGGCAATGGGGAAGCCAAACACCCGGCCATCCTGAGGCGCATCTCACTCCGGGAGTCGAGGCCACCACCGGACCCCTCGGACAGGGAACCGGCAACGGCATCGGCATGGCGCTTGCCGAGCGCATGCTCGCCGCCCGATTCAATGTCGACGGCCACACGATCGTCGATCACTTCACCTACGGCATCCTTTCGGACGGCGACATGATGGAGGGGGTTCAGTCCGAGTCGGCGTCGCTCGCCGGTCATCTGGGGCTCGGCAAGCTGGTCTATTTCTATGATGACAATCGCATCACCATCGACGGCCCCACCGAGCTCGCCTTCTCCGAGAACGTGGGAGAGCGCTATACCGCCTATGGCTGGCACGTGCAAAGCATCGACGGTCACAACCTGCCGGCGATCGAACAAGCGGTCGAGGCGGCGCGGGCCGAGACCCAGCGGCCATCGTTGATCATCGCCCGCACCCATATCGCTCATGGGAGTCCCAACAAGCAGGACACAGCCGAGGCTCACGGCGCCCCGCTCGGCGAGGAAGAGGTGAGACTGGCCAAGCTCAACCTGGGCTGGCCACCGGATGCGCAGTTCCTGATTCCGCAGCCGGTCATGCAGTTTTTTGCGGAGAGGCGTCAAGAATGGCGCGAGGCTCATGAGGAATGGAAGGAGCGGTTCGAGCTTTATCGCCGCGAGCATCCCGAGCGCGCGGCCGAATTCGAGCGCCTGAGGGCGGGCGAGCTGCCGCCCGACTGGGATCGAGACCTGCCCCGCTTCGACGCGGCGCCGGGCGGGGAGGGGGCGAAGGGAATGGCCACCCGCGTCGCCTCGCATCAGGTCATGCAAGCACTCGCCCGACGCATTCCCGAATTCATCGGCGGCTCGGCCGACCTCGCCAGCTCCAATCGCACCGCGCTCGACCGGATGGGCTCGGTGGCGCGCGGTCGATACGAGGGACGAAACCTGCACTTCGGAATTCGCGAGCATGCCATGGGAGCGATCCTCAACGGACTGACCTGGCACCGCGGATTCAAGGTTTTCGGAGCCACCTTCCTCACCTTCTCCGATTACATGCGCCCGGCGATCCGGCTTGCCGCTCTCTCCAAGCTGCCGGTCACGTACGTGTTCACTCACGATTCCATTTTCCTGGGGGAGGACGGACCCACCCATCAGTCGATCGAGCATCTGCCGAGCTTGCGGGCGATGCCCGAGCTCACCGTCATCCGGCCCGGCGACGCCGCGGAAGTCGTCGAGGCCTGGAAAGTCGCGATCACTCGCCGGGACGGTCCGGTGGCCCTCATTCTCAGCCGCCAGGACCTCCCGCTCTTGGATCGCAAGCGTTTGGCCGGCGCCGATGGGCTCCGGCGCGGGGCGTACATCTTGCGTGACCCCGACAGCAATCGTTGGCCCGAGCTCATTCTCATCGGCTCGGGATCGGAAGTGCATCTCTTGGTGGAAGCAGCCGACCGCTTGGCCGCCGAGAACGTGGCGGTGCGGGTGGTGAGCTTCCCGTCGTGGGAGCTCTTCGAGGCTCAACCCGAGGAGTATCGGCACACGGTATTGCCGCCGAAGGTCACGGCGCGGCTCGCGGTCGAAGCGGCAAGTCCGTTCGGCTGGGAGCGGTACGTCGGTCCTCGGGGCAAGGCCTATGGCATGACACGTTTCGGGGCGTCCGCTCCGGCCAAAGTTCTGGCGCGCGAGTTCGGATTCACGGTCGAGCATGTGGTGGAGCTCGCCCGCGAGGTGGTGGCCGGCGCGCGGGCAGGAGGATCCTCATGAGGACGGGTGCGATCGTGATAATCCTGGTGGTTTGCTCGACGCAGATGAGCTTCGCCTCCGGGAAAGCGTCTCCGCCGGTCGCCACCTTCTCGATCGTCGCGCGCGATCCGGACACCGGGGATCTCGGCATCGCCGTCGAGTCGAAATTCTTTGCCGTGGGCTCCGTCGTGCCGTGGGCGAAAGCCGGAGTCGGAGCCATCGCCACCCAGGCCTTCGCCAACACCACCTTCGGACCGCGCGGGCTCGCCTTGCTCGAGCAAGGGCTGGGGGCCTCGACGGTCCTCGATTCCCTCCTCGCTCAAGATGAGGGTCGGGACCGGCGCCAGGTGGGCATCGTCGACGCGCACGGGAAATCGATCTCCTACTCCGGGAAGGAATGCCAGTCCTGGGCGGGACATCGCCACGGTGAGAACTACGCGGCGCAGGGGAACATCCTCGTCGGCGAGGGAGTGGTCGAGGCGATCGAGCGCGCGTTCCTTGAGACGCCGGGTCCGCTGGCCGGAAGACTCCTCGCCGCCCTGGAGGCCGGGCAGAAGGCGGGCGGTGATTCGCGCGGCCAGCAGTCGGCGGCTCTATTGGTGGTTCGCGCCAAGGGAGGTTACGGCGGCTTCAACGATCGCTATTGCGATCTGCGCGTCGACGATCACCCGCGTCCGATCGAAGAGCTCCGCCGCCTCTACAACCTGTGGCTCCCCAATGCGCTGATTACCGAAGGTTATCAGCTGGTGGAAGCCGGGCGTTTCGACGAGGCGGTCGCTCTCGGCGAGCAAGCGATCGCCGCCGATCCCAAGAGCGGTGAAGGCTACTATCACACCGCCTGCTATCTGGCTCGCGCCGGCCGCGGCGAGGCGGCGCTAGGCCGCCTGGCCGAAGCGATCAAGCGCGACCCCACGATCGCCAAGCGGGCGACGACCGACCCCGACTTCGAATCGATCCGCACTATGCCCCGCTATCGCCAGCTCACTGGCGGCGCCGCGGCGGGCTCGAAACCGGCGCGAGGCTCGGGGTCCGCGCGCCCTTGATCCCGAGCTCAAGGGCGAGCTGAGGCTCGGCCACCGGCATCGGCTTCGCCTCCCCTTGCCGTTCGGCGCGATCGAAGCCGTAGCGGGTTTTGAATCGCTGAACTCGAGCGATGATCGCGTCCCGCACCGGCCCGCGGAGCGTGGCCGAGCGGCGATACGCCTGTTCATACCAGGGGAGATGCTGGGGAAACTGCTCGGCGAGGAACGGAAAGAAGCGCTGGCGCGGCGCCTCGCGCAGATGAAGCAGGCTTGCGGCAACAAAGCTCGAGTCGGCTTCTCGGGCGGCGGTGAACAGGCGGTCGAGATTCTCCTCGCCGTCGGTGATCCGCGGCAGGATCGGCATGATGAAGAGACCGGCGCGGAGCCCCGCCCGGCGGAGCATGGCCACCGCATGCAAGCGGCGCTCGGGAGTCGGGGCCCCGGGATCGAGGAGCCTCGCCAAGGCCCGATCGGCGGCGATCAGGCTCACATGGATGCTGAGCGGCCGCGATCGCGCGATCTCGACCAGGACATCGATGTCGCGAAGCACCAGATCCGACTTGGTGGTGATCGAGAGATCGAGAGTGGGATAGCGTCTGAGGACCTCGAGGATCCGGCGCGTGATCCCGAATTTCCGCTCCGCCGGCTGATAGGGATCGGTGGCGGCACCGATGGTGACCGGACGGCCCGCCAGATCGGCGGCATTGACCGTGGAAGCGAGCACCTCCGAGGCGTCGACCTTGGCGTAGATTTCACGCTCGAAATCGAGCGGATCCTCATGGTCCATGAAGCTGTGGGTGTAGCGGGCGAAGCAATAGGTGCAGCCGAATTCGCACCCCCGGTAGGGATTGATCGTCCAGTAGAAGGGATGCTGGGGATTGGGATTTCGATTGAGGACGGAACGGCAGGGAAGCGGGTGATAGCTCACCTGACGTTTGGCCAGCAGCGGACCGGGGGGCGGGGTCGCCTCGGGGAGGGGGAAGAGAACAGGCTCGGCCGGCGCTTCCATTGGTTGGACTATACACATGAGTAGATCCAGCGGTCAAGAAGAGAAAGAGGTCGAGGCTCTCCATCAGCAAGTGCTCCATCAGCAAGTGGATGTGGGCAAAGGGCGGAAGGTCACGGCGGCGCTCGCGGCCCCGGCCGGCTTCCGCCGCTCCGAGACGCCCGCCCTGCTGCTTGCTCCGGGGGCGGGGGGAACGATGGAGAGCGGATCGCTCATCCATCTCCAGCGCGCCCTTTCGGATTCGATGCTCGTGGCTCGCTTCAACTTCATCTACCAGGAGTTGGGGCACGGAGGCCCCGATCCGCAGCCGAGGCTCGAAGCCACCTACCGCACCGTACTCGGCTGGCTTCG
>JBIOUT010000359.1:0-7858 GCA_044867365.1 Candidatus Eiseniibacteriota bacterium
AGGCTGGCGCGAGAGGAAAACGAGCGAACAGCGGGCGCAGCGAACCGCTGGGAAGTCGGCGCCGGCGAAGTGATACGAGAAAGGGGCTGCCTTCAACGCGGCGCTGTCGCAGAGGAGACAGCGACTCAGGTCGCGAGTCGGAATGGCGTCCGGTGACTGCGACCGGGAGGGGATCGACTCGACCATGCGATAGCTACTTTGCAGGAGGCCTCCTCGACCGTCAATCCAACTGCTTTCGGCGGCGGGCGAGCCCGATCCGCCGCCGGCCGGACGCCGCGCCCAGAGGTCTTCCCCCACCCAAAAGCCGACGCCCACCCCGAGTGGGGCGGGCGTCGAAGCCGATGGGAGAATGAAATAACGGGGGCGGCCTTGACTCTAGGCTGCCGCTTCGGAATCGAAGCGGCTATTCACCCTGTGCCTCCGCAAGCTGGCGTAACCGCCGGCGGCGGGCGCGATTGGCCTTGCGGCGTCGCTTGACGCTCGGCTTGTCATAGAACTCGTTCTTACGCATGTCGGCGATGATGCCTTCGCGTATGCACTCCCGCTTGAATCGGCGGAGCGCCTTTTCGAACGACTTCTGGTCCGAAACCTTGACGCGCATCGACTGGATCACCTCTTCTCGTCTGCGGCCTTAGCCTGCCGGCAATCTGCTCCGCCGCCGTGCTCCTGAATTCCGGAGCCGGCTGGCCTGCCGGCCGAGGTTGGCTCAAAGCGGACTCCCGCTTGGCGACCACCCTCAGCTTGCCTGCCGGCCGCGTCTGCGGAGCATAATGGATTAGACAACGACAGAAGTTAAAACCTGTGACAAAAGAGCACTACCGGACCGAAGCACGGTTCGTTCCCAACCACGATCGGAACCGGCTTTGGAGGGCCGGGATGGCCTCCGGTGGCTTCCAAGTGCCCAATGACGGCTTGGAGCGCTCTCGCCGCCAAGGGTCTCGAGGAGGGCCGGTCTCCCTGCCTAAGAGGTGGCAAAGAGAGGAATTGCATTGTGCCGGCCGCTGCCCTGTAGCAGTTGCAAAAAGTTAACGCCGGATTAACAGCGAGGTGACAACTCGGATGGGGACCGCTGTGTACATTGAGCGGCGTTGGACCACCGCGGAGCAGTCCGTCGCAATCCTCCGCAAGGGGAAACGGGAGCTCCACGGATGCCTCGATGACGCGACTAGAGGTCAGGTAATGGCGATGATCCGGGGGATGGCCGCCGCCGGGAAACCGGTCGCCATGATGATCGCCTGCCTGGCCCTTCAAGGAGCGGCGCATGCAGGCCAAGGGTCTCGTGGAGAATCAGCGGCACCGTCTGCACCTCCGAGCTCCGCTCCCGCATCCAAAGACTGTGCGTTCTGCGCCTGCTACTCACGCTTCGCTCACGCGCTCGAGAAGTCCACTCGAGAAGTCGGTGCACTTTCGAACGGAATCGTCGTCCATTACCACTCCGAAGATCCGGAGACGGTGGTCGAGATCCAGCGTTTCGCCTTCGAGCGCAACAAGCTGCGGCAGGCTGCAATCGCCGATCCCAAATCGATTCGTCTCTGCGGCGAATGCCGCCCCAAGTTCGAGCGGTTGCGCGGCGCGAACTTTGAAGTATCCAACTCGGTACATGGGGTGTTCACGATGATTACCTCGAATGATCTGGAAACCGTCCGGATCCTGCACGAGATGGCATCGGAGCAGACCAAGAAGGGTGTGCGGGGGTCCTAACGGACCCCGCCAGCGCGGCGGCGCCCGGGTGCCGTCCGGCCGATCCAAGGGGGGCGATCGGTTGTCACCGGGCGGGCAGTGGCGTCGTCGCAAGCCAACGGGGAGGGGGGGAGCAATCCCTTCCTCCCCTGTTTGCTTGGGGTCGCGAGCCGGTTCGCACACCGGTCGCGCTACGCAAACGACCGCATTCCAACGACGTCGAGAGTGTGTGAGGGAGTTGGGGATGTGGAATAATGACGCCGATATCGGCGGGTAGCCTCGACTCTCTCGGATGAGATGGTCTCCGGCTCTCCCTCCTCGGCCTCGATTACCGCTCGCGTCATGCTCCGCTCGCGGCGCCGCCGCTCGGTCACTCTTCTCGTCGTCGGGGTGCTCGTCATCCCGGCGGTCGTGCTCTCCGTTCTCTCGTTGCTTCTCCTCGGCCAGTTCGAATCGCTGGGTCGCCGGAGCTGGCGAGAGTACGGGGAGTATCTGGCCGAGCTCTCGATCGCCCATGCCGAGCAGCGGCTTTGGAACGAGGAACAGCGCCTCATGGTGGCGGCGCGAGCCAACCCCCCGGAGACTCCCGCCGACCTCCCTCAGGCCCTGGCGCCGATCGCCGCCGGCAATCCGATGTACCGGCTGGTGTTCCTGGTTCAGCCGGATGGCTCCCTGATCTTTCCTCCGGAGACCACCTGGCAAGAGCGCACCGAAGCGGCGGTCCTCCGCTCGCTCGACCCGGTCGCCCGGGCCCTGACCGAGGCGGTGGGCCCGGCCCCCCTCGAGCATCTTTCGGGCGAGGATCGCGGCCATCCCTTCCAGGTCACCTATTTCACGCTCCGCTCCTGGAAGGGCCAGCTCCTGGGAGCGGTCGTCCTCCTCTGGGACTTGAGCTATGTGAAAGAGGTCATCCTGCCCCAGATCCTGGTGCAGGGCCCTCCGGCCGGGAAAGGCATCTTCCACGCCGGGTATCTCAAGGATCACATCGGCCTCTGCCTGATCGACGAGGGCGGCCAGGCGATCTTCGAGAGCCGGCCGCAGCCGGGAGCCGCATTCATCGCCGTCCGCCCTTTCCGCCGCGTCCTCCCGTTCTGGAGCCTCGGGATCCGGCTCGAAGACCGGGAATACCAGACCTGGATCCGGAAGATCCGCACCACCCACCTGGCCCTCATCGGGGTCATGGTGGCGACGATTGTCCTGGGCGGGGTACTGGCGCTGCGCTGGATCCGGCGGGAGATCGAGCTTGCCGAGCTCAAGGCGCGCTTCGTTTCCGATGTCTCCCACGAGCTCAAGACCCCGATCGCCCTCATTCGGCTCTACGCCGAGACTCTCGAGCTCGGACGGGTGAGACAGGCGGAACAGACCCAGCAATTCCTGCAGGTGATATCGCGCGAATCCAAACGGCTCACTCACCTCATCAACAATGTGCTCGACATGTCCCGGATCGATGCCGGCCGCAAGAGCTACAGCCTGACCCCCGGCGATCTCGCCCAGATCGTGCGCGATACCCTGGAGAGCTATCGCTATCAGTTCGACCAGCAGGGGTTCCAGGTGTCCCGTCAACTCGATGACGGTCCGATGCCGGCGCAGGTCGATCAGGAGGCGATGACCCAAGCGCTCATCAACCTGCTCGACAACGCGATGAAGTACTCGAACGGAGCCAAGGAGATCGAGGTCCATCTGCGGCGGGACGGCGATCGGGCCTTTCTCTCAGTGCGCGATCGCGGCATCGGCATCCCCATCCAGGAACAGGAGCGAATCTTCGATCTCTTCTATCGCGTCGACGACGAGCATGTTCAGCGCGTGCGCGGATCGGGGCTGGGCCTCGCCCTCGTGCGACACATCATCGAGGCGCACGGCGGGCGAGTGGAAGTGAAGTCGCGTCCCGGAGAAGGCAGCACCTTCACCATCGTTCTTCCTCTGGGAATGAGGGATGGGCCGGCGGGGGATGGTGAGGGGCTCGGCCCGGACGGTCGCTCGGCCGGTCCCCCGGAGTTGGCCAAGGAGAAGCGATGAGTCGCATCCTGGTGGTCGAAGATGAGCCCGACATGCGGGAAGGCCTGCGTTACAACCTCGAATTCGAGGGCCATCAGGTCGCCGTCGCCGCCGATGGGTCGTCGGGTATCGAAGCGATCCGGCGTGGGGATCTGGATCTCGTGGTTCTGGATCTCATGCTCCCCGGACTGAGCGGGCTCGAGGTGGTGAGGCGGCTCCGCCTGGAAGGAGTGCGCACTCCGATCATCATCCTCACCGCCCGCGGGCAGGAATCGGACAAGGTGCTCGGGCTCAAGCTCGGGGCCGATGACTATGTCACCAAGCCTTTCTCGCTCCGCGAGCTCCTGGCCCGTATCGAAGCGGTGCTCCGCCGCGCCGACGGCCGTCAAGACCCCGCCGCTCCCGAACACTTCAGCTTTGGCGAAGTGAACATTGATTTCGCCGGCCGCCGCGTGACCCGGGGTGGAGAGCCGGTCGCTCTTTCGTTCAAGGAGTTCGAGATCCTGCGGCTCCTCGTGCGCCGGAGAGGACAGATCGTATCGCGCGACGATCTACTCGACGAGGTTTGGGGCTACCCCGAAGATGCCATTCCCAACACCCGCACCGTCGACACCCACATCGCCAAGCTCAGGAAGAAGCTGGAGGGGGATGTCGAGCGCGGCCGCTACATCCAGACCGTGCACAAGATCGGGTACCGGCTGGTGGTCGGCGAGGAACCCTCTTGACCCGCGGACCGCTCCTGTGGCCCAATGGAGGCACGCGGAAAGGAGGTGGTCCAATGGGTAGTTCAAAATCCGTGACCAGCGAGGTGCCTGCTCGCTGACGTAGTCCGTTTGCGCGTGTGATCGTCGCAGACGGGCGGTCTGCGAAATCCAAACAGGACACCGGACCCAGAAGTCCCCGGGTTGGTCCACCGGGGGCGGCCACAGGCCGCAGCAACCTTCTGGGTCTTTTCTTTTTGGGTCTTTTTCCGGGTTCTTGCCCGAGCCTTCACGCCCTCTCGCGTGACGAGCTACTCGGCGACGCTCGACCCGGGTTGGGTGGGAGGTCGCGCCCCCGCCTCCGACTTGGCCGGCGTCGCCGGGGTGGCGAGGGCCACGCTCGAATCGGCGCCGCCGTAAGCCCAGACCTGGATGTCATCGATCGTCCACCCGTCGCGCTGATTCGAGTGATTGGAGGTGAGCCGGAAGCGAAGCGCGACGTTCGGCTCGCCGGCGAAGGCGTCGAGCGACAACCGCCGCTCGCGGAATCGCGATTCGATGCCTCCGGGGAGGGTGAGGACCGGGCGCCAATCCTTGCCCGGGATCCGCGCTTCCACCCGGCAGAGATCATCCCAGGGCTCGGTCGCCACCGTCTCGCGATAGCGCAGCTCCACCCGCCTGGCCGTCGACAGATCGAGCGAGCGGTTGAGGACGAGCGAGTTGTCGGCGTTCGAGCGGTAACTGCCGTGCGGGCTGTCGCTGAAGGCGTAGCCGCCGGGAACGGGGACGAGACCCCAACCCTGGGTGGTCGTCCAGCGGGCGAGACCCGACTCGGCGTCGTCGGCGAAGACGAGACTCGGAGTGCCGAGGGTGAGCTCGACGGTTGCATGGGTGACGAGGCCGCGCCCGGTGAGATCGAGAACAACGGGCACCGATTCGCCGAGGGGCGCCCCCGCGGCCACGCTCACCCGCACTCGATGCGCATCCAATCGCTCGCGGCTGCGGGCGCAAACGTTACCCACCACCTGCTTCTTGCCGTGGACCTGGATGAAGGGCGATGGCGAAGTGACTCGCATCACCACATCCTTGGCGTCGGCAAATCCCTTGTTGGCGAGGGTGACGATGAGATCCACGGTTTCGCCGGGATCGGCGAGGCCGTCTCCGTCCCCGGCGACCGGCGGCAAGCGCTCTCCGGCTCGGGCGAGCACCAGAGCGGCGGCCACGGAAGAATCGTCGACCTCGATCCCCGCCGCCGCGAGCGAGGCCCCGGCAAGGCGCGCCATGTAGAGGATCCCGGGCAGGTTCTGCTCGGCGAGGACGGGGATGCGCGAAGCAGCCGGCCAGAACCCGTCGGAGACCGGTCCGATCTCCGGCTCGATGGCCACCATCCCCGCCTCATGCGATTGCCAATCCTGGGTGCGACCGTTCGAGACGTAGAGGATCTCGGAGGGTTGGCCGTGGGGATAGCCGGTGATCTCCTCGAGATCATGGGCGATCTCCTCGTAGGCCTCGGCCTCGGGAGGGCGCACGTCGGTCCAGCCGCAGGGAAGGAGGTTGATCTCGGAATAGGCATGCAGGGTCATCCCGGTCACGAAGCGATGGCCCAGGATGAAGTCACGCATCGCAGATGTCTCCGGCTCGGAGAAGGGGGACGGGCCGCGATAGGTTTGACTCGAGGGCAAGGGGCTCGAGCCGAGATCGTCGTAGCCCCACTGGTAGCCGTAATTGCGGTTGAGGTCGACGCCGAAGGAGCCATCCGCGTTCGGCCGCCGATTCTTGCGCCACATGCCACCCATCCCGCCCCAGACATAGCCGTCCGGATTGACCACCGGCACGAACCAGATCTCGCGCTCGTCGACCAGCGCCCGGATCTCGGGGTCGCGATCGTAATAGCGGACGAGGTAGTTCATCGCATAGAGGAGAGTCTCCATACCGATCGGCTCGCGCGCATGATGGAGGGCGTCGAAGAGCACCTCCGGCTCGTTTTCATCGAGCTCGGGATGGTCGGAGATCTTGACCGCCCAGAGCGGCCGTCCTTCCCAGCTCTTGCCGATGGCGATCCGCGGCCCGACCAGATCAGGACGGGCCGCCCGCAGCCGATCGAGCTCGCCGACGACCTCGTCGAAGGTGTGATAAGAAGCGCCGTCCGGCCCGAGCCGGCGACGGGTGGCCGACTCGAGATCGAGCTCGAGTACGCTCATCCGGAATCCCTGGCTTTCGAGATGGGCGATGTCGGCGTCGGTCGCCGTCACCCGGGCGGAGTTGGAGTCCCGTTCGAGGACATCGAAGCCAAGCTGATGGAGAGTGAGGAGATCGCTCAGGCGTGAGATCTCGATCTCGACGAGGCGTAGCGGAGGATGAGGTGGGCCGGGGCGGGAGTTCGCTGCGGGCGGAGGGGTGATCGCGGCGGGGTGGGATTCTGCGGCGGAGCTCGACTCCGGCGGCCGGATGGCGAGGCTCGACAACAGAACTGGAAGTCCGAGGACGATCAGCGAGGCCGCTCGCGAAACCATGCAACGACGTCGATGGGGGCCGCCTGGATCTCACGTAGTACATCAAGTATGGCATGTGAAATCGCTGATCGTCCAGTAATTTAGCGATGAGCAAACTCCGACTCGTGGAGCCGTGGCGTCTTTTCGGCGTATCGATGGCGATCGCATTGGCCATCGGGTTCATCCTTGCCGCCGGGACTCCGGCCGGAAGCGAAGTCGTTGACAAGCCGGGCTCGACTCCCCCGGGGCTTACCGCGGTCATCGAGCATTCCGGGGGGACGATCGAGCTCATCGGGCTCGAGCGTGCGGGCGCCTGGGGGCCGCTCCTTGCCCGGGGCGCCGCCGAGTCGGCGAGAGAATTGCCGCTCCGCACCGGTCTCTCCTTGCCTCGCCGGGCGCGCGTGGTTTTTTGCCCCGATGCGTCAACGTTCGCGCGAGTGGCGCGCGTGCCGGAGGGAAGTCTCCTTCTTGGAGCGGCTCGCCCGGATCAGGGAATCGTCGCGCTCAACGGCCCGCTCCTCGGTCCGAGCCCGGAAGTGAACGCGGTCCGCACCCTCCGTCATGAGCTCGCCCATCTGGCGATCGGCACGGTCGCCGAAAGCGCCGGACCGATTCCGCGTTGGTTCGATGAAGGGGTAGCGAGTTGGTTTGCCGGCGGGTTCGCCGAGCTCGGCCCGCTCGATCTGGCCCCGGCCGACGCCGGGCGAGGGCTCAGCCTGCATCGGCTCGCCCTGGGGTTCCCCGAAGATCCCGACGGCCTGCGCATCGCCTACGTGAAGAGTCAGCTCGTGGTAGAGCTCCTCGAGCGCGAGCATGGGGCCGGCACGGTAGCGGCGATCGGCAAGGCGATGCTCGTCGGAGTGCCGTTCCCGAACGCCCTCCGCGGGGTGACCGGTCTCGATGACGAGACGCTCGATCGGGAATTCAGGCGCTCGATTGCTCCCTACGGTCTCCTCCTGGCCGTCTTCAAGCGCAGCCTCTCACCGATGC
>JBIOUT010000360.1:0-7726 GCA_044867365.1 Candidatus Eiseniibacteriota bacterium
CCGAGAATGCTCGCCGGCGATCCGGCGCCGCCGGTGATGGCGCCGGCACGGGTCCAGAGCTCTCCATCGAGTGTGACCAGGCGGTAACCTGCAGCCTCCGGATGCTCGGTCAGGGCGACCGCGCTCGCCCGATCGGCGACGACGAGCACGTCGCCGAGCAAGTAGTCGATGACCGCCTGGAAACGCGGCGACTGAGCGGCCACGAGCTCACTTGCCCGCCCCAGCACTCCGCCGAGGCCGGAGTTCTTGCCCGACCACGGACTGGGATGAGACTCGGAATCGAGCCCGCTCAGCGGCAGGAAGGTGGCGTGCCCGCCGTCGCTCGCCCGCAGGCGATCGATGAGGTCGGCGACCGAGCCCCGCTTGTCGATAATGATCGCTCCCACCTCCGGGCCGAGGGCGGCTTCGATCGCGGTCACCACTTCCGCCGGAACGCGCATGATCTCGGCGGCGGTGCCGTGAACCCCGGTGGGACGACCGCCGGCGAGGAGAGTCTGCACTCCGCGGGCAAACCCCTCGTAGCGGCGGCGAAGATCGAGGAGCACTTCGAGCCGCGATTCATGGGCGG
Source organism: Candidatus Eiseniibacteriota bacterium (assembly GCA_044867365.1). Classification (GTDB taxonomy): domain Bacteria; phylum Eisenbacteria; class RBG-16-71-46; order CAVPCR01; family CAVPCR01; genus JBIOUT01. The sequence goes on from JBIOUT010000360.1 coordinate 569, forward strand.
CGGCCCGTCCGGTGAGGGTGAGTAGCCGCTTTCCCGCCTCGTCGGCGGCGAGGGCGAGCTCGGCGAATCGGGCCTCGATTCCGGCGACCTCGGCCCGGGTGGCGTCGCTCGTGGCGCGAGCGGCTGCGAGCTCGACCGCCGCCGCCTTCTGGCGAGACTGAATCTCGCTGGCCGCATTCCGCAGGCGCTCGAGGTCCTCGAGCACCCGCCGGTGCTGGGTTGTAATTTCCTCCGCCCGGGCGCGAATATCTGCGACTGCGCTCCGCCGTTCGACATGATCTTCGATGAGATCGAGCCGGAGCTGCTTCTTATCGGCGAGCGCCGCCCGCTGAGTCCGCCACTGGCGTTCGGTCTCCTGCCGCCGCGACTCGCGCTCGGCCAGATCCTGCTTGAGGGCCTCGGCCTGCTCGGTGAGCTTGAAGAGCTCCTCCCCCACCGCCGCCGCGGCCATTTGATTCTGCGCCTGCCGCTCCTCGAGTCGCGCCACGCGCTCCCGCGCCGCCGCGAGCTTGCCCTCGGTCGCGAGCTGCCGCTCGCGCAACACCCGAACCTCGCTCGACCACTCGGCGAGCATACGATCGTGACGCTCGAGCTCTTCGGCCGCGGTGCGGAGCGTGCGCTCCCCCTCGGTCTGCTTGAGCCGCTTCTCCTCGACCGTGAGCTCGAACCTCGCCTGGCGGGCGCGCTCGCCCTCGAGCGACGCCCGGGCGGCCGCGAGACTCTCGGCCAGTTGATCGCGCCGGGCGGCGAGATCGTGGACCCGATGGCGACTCAAGGCCAGATCGAGATGGCGAACTCGATCGAGAAGTCGGCGATAGCGACGCGCTCGCCCTACCTGCCGGCCGAGCGCCGAGGTTTCGCGTTCGACCTCGCTGATGATGTCGGCGACCCGCACCAGGTCACCTTCGGTGGCCTTGAGCTTGAGCAGTGCCTCGTGCTTGCGGGCCTTGTACTTGGTGATTCCCGCCGCCTCTTCGAGCATCTGCCGGCGCTGGCCGGAGTCGTCGGCCAGCACCGATTCGACCATCTCGCGGGCGATCAGCGAATAGCCGCTCGAGCCAATCCCGGTGTCGAGAAGGAGATCGCGAACGTCACGAAGCCGGCAGGGCTTGCGGTTGAGGACGTAGTCGCTCTGCCCGGAGCGATAGAGCCGGCGGCCGACGGTGACCGCCGAGTAGTCGATCGGAATGACGTTCTTGGTGTTCGAGAAGGTGAGAAAGACTTCGGCCATCCCCAGTGGCTTGCGGGCGGCGGTGCCGTTGAAGATGACGTCCTCCATCGAGTGGCCGCGCAAGAGCCGCGCCGACTGCTCGCCGAGCACCCAGCGAATGGCATCGGAGAGATTCGACTTGCCACACCCGTTCGGTCCGACGATGGCGGTGACGCCCGTGCCGAAGCGGAGGGTCAATTTGTGGGGGATGGATTTGAACCCGAAGATCTCGAGCTTCTCGAGGAACATTCGCGCTCCTTGGGGGCACCTAGGAAACTGCGGTCATCGACCGAGCGGAACCGCCTGAGCCTCCGGGCTCAGCCCATCTTCACGAATGGCGGAGGCGACCGACGCCGCCTCCTCCTGGGTCGGATAGGGCCCGAGAATCACCCGGCGCCTCTTGCCTCTTCCCGGCACTTCGACGGTGATGATCACCCCCTTGTAGCCAATCTTCTGGTAACGCGCGAGATCCTCCCGTGCCCTCGCCTCGGTCTGGAATGAGCTCACCTGAACGCCGAAGCCGGTGAGCGACTCGCCCGGCGGGGTCATTGCGTGCGCGCTCTCTTCGGGTGGTTGAGAAGGCGTGGCGCCCGGTGCCGGCGGAGCGACGTTGGGGGCCGGTTGCTCGGCGGGGGAGGGTTTGGTGGGTGCCGGCTTCACGGTCGGCGGCGCTCCCTGGGGCGGCGTGGCCCCCGATGATGGCGGGACTCCCGCGGGCGGGGTGGATGCCGATGGTGCAGCCGGTGATCCTGCCGGCTCGGAAGCCGAAGGAACCTTGGCGGCCGCAGGATTCTCTCCGCCCGGCTTCGCCGGCGGCACCTGCACCCGCTGGGAAAGACCAGGCGACCCCGACTCGGAAGGATGAGGGGGCTTCGGCTCGAAGCGAATGATCTCGTTCTGATAGGCCCAGAAGAGAAGAGCCAGGATCCCGATGATCGCCCCCGGAACGAGCACTCGCCAGGGGGCGCGGTTGGGCTCCTTCGCCACGAGCTCACGGGTGTGCTCGCCGATGAGCTCCTTCTCGAGCTCGTTGATCGCGTCCCTCACTTCGCCGCCCCGGGGAGCGACTGGGGCCGGCGGAGCGATCCCGGGAGGCCAATCCGGCTCGCGCGGGTCCGTTCTTTCGGACTCCGTTCCCATGAACTCCGCGCGGTCGAGCTCTACGGTTTCGGGTTCCGCACTTTCGAATTCCGGTCGGGCGAGCTCGACCGTCTCGGGCTCCGCCCCTATCCATTCTGCTCGGTCAAGCTCTAGGGTTTCGGGCTCTGTTCTTTCGAGCTCCTGCCGCTCGAGCTCCTGCGGCTCGATCTCCTCCCGCTCGACCTCGGCTCGCTCGCTCTCTCCTCCGCGCTCCGGTTCGTACCGTGGCCACTCCCCGATCTCCGGCTGAGGAGGGGCAGATTCTTCTTCCATCTCCCGGCCGGCATCATCGACTCCGGGCCAGCCCGGCGCATGCAGGAGCGGCGGAACGCCGGCGATCGCGGATGAGAGGTTAGAAACCGGAGTGGATTCCTCTCGATCCGATGGAGTCTCGACGACCGGGGATGCGTCCATCGCGCGCTCCCATGCCGACTCGAAGGAGCGCTCGGTCTCGGTGTCGCTCTCTTCGCCGGCGGCGATGTCGTCCGCACCATGGGAAGGCAGCGACTCGACCCTCTCGCCATCGATCTCGGTCTCGCTCGCGGCAGGGGGTTCGGCACGAGGCTCGGCCAAATGGGGAAGCGGTGATTCCGGAGCCTCATCCGATGGGACGCCGAAGCTGCTCTTGCCGGCGGCAGCGGGACGCAGGCGGGCCACTTCCTCTTGCCACAGCTCGGCGGCGCCGGCTTCGAACTCGCGCGCCTCCCGGATCACGACTTCGGCGTCCGCCTCGGTGCCGGTCGCAAAGGGATCCCAGGCGGCGGGAGCCCGATCGGTGCCGGAGTGCGCCGCTTCCCAGGCGGGAGGAGTGGTCGCCCCCGGAGAAGCGGCTCTCGATTCGGGAGCGTCCATCGCCGGCGATGCAGCTCTCGATTCGGACTCATCGGCCTCCGACTCGAGAAAGCTCCGGCCCCAATGGAAGGCGCTGCCCGGGGCTCCCCCGGGCGCCGGTTTCCCCGCGGCGCACGACGACGTGGCCGCTGTCGATCTCGTCCAGGATCGGCTCGACCTCGCGCTCGCGGACGCCAAGATCTTCCCCGGCCCCCGATCCGGCGACCTCGCCGGCGCTCGCGCGTGCAACGTCGCTCTCGCGCTCATCGGTCCATCCGGCGGTGCGGGCGGTCTCGGCGACCAGGCCGAGAATGGGAGCATCCATGTCCCCGAGGGTCAGATAACTGCAGCGGATGGCGTGCCGGCTGCCGCGATTCAGAGCGAAGGCGATGAGAATCCAATCGAGGCGGCGGGCCATCATGCTGAGCACCGGTGCCGGGATGGCCGTCGAGGCAACGAGCAAGGTGAGGTCGGAGTGGTTGCGGAACGACCCGAGCACTCGTTCCCATTCGTCGCCGTGAATCGGCTCCCCGGACCATGGGTGTGATCCGGCGGTGATGACGCTCACTCCGGCGATGCCGCTCGGCCGCGCCACCGCCGGAAACGAGCAGCCGTAGAGGAGCATGTCGATGAAGCCGTCGCGCTCGCCGGTTGGAGTCGCAAGCATCGAGCGGCTGAACTCCGCCTCGACCAGGGTGATTCGCCGCCCGCCGCGCGCCAGCCGTGCCGCCAGGTTGGCCGCCAGGCGATAACGCAGGGCGTCGTCCTCCAGGCCCAGGCATCCAAGGAGCCTCACCGGCATCTGACCGGAGAGGAGCTCGACGCGGTCGACGATCGCGTCGTAACGAGTGCCGGGATCGACGAGCTCGGGCAGTGCGAAGGGAGATAGGAGCTCGGGGTCGAGAGGCTCGACCACTCCCAGTAGCGAGACGTTCAGATCTCCCGCCACCTCTGCCGGCGACTCGTAAGGTTCGGGTTCGCCCGGTCGGGGGTCGGGAAGGGGAGAATGCATCCGGGTCTCCTTGGCGCGGCTCGTCGGCCGCCGCCGCTCTGACCTGGGTCGGTATCGGTCTAGCTTCGGTCCTGGGGTCTCCTCGCCTGGCGCCCGGGCTCGCCGCCGGAACTCGCCGCCTGCCTCGCGGAACGTTGCCGGAGGGCGGTGACGATCTTCTCCGAATCTCCAGGGAGCAGAGTACGGACGTCGAGCAACAACTGATTCTCTTCGAGGCGGCCGAGGATAGGAGGGTCCCCAAGTCGAAGATCGGCCTCGAGCGGCTCCACCTTTCCTCGGCGCGGCCTCAGCACTACGGCTGCCGACGGCAAAGTCGCCAGCGGTAGGGCCCCACCACCCACCCGGCTCGCCGTTGCCGCCACCGTCGCCTCGAGATCGGGGGCGGCAGATGCGACCGCCGCTCGCAAGGCATGCGCCTCGCTTTCGAGCTCGGCCGGCGAGCGCACCAGAAGGCGGAGTGTGGGGATCTCCGCCCAGGCCCGTTCGGGCTCGAGGTAGGCCCGGAGCGTCGCCTCGAGGGCGGCGATCGAAAGCTTGTCGAGGCGGAGCGCCCGGGTCATGGGATCGCGAGCCAGTTTCTCGATCAATGCCCGTTCTCCCACCAGGATCCCTGCTTGCGGGCCACCGAGCAACTTGTCGCCGCTGAACAGAACGATCGCAGCACCGGCAGCTAGGCTATCGCGAGCGGTGGGCTCGGGCCCGATGCGCTGGCTGAGATCGAGGAGCGCACCACTCCCCAGATCCTCGACGACCGGGATGCCGCGCGCTCGCCCGATCGACACGAGCTCGTCGAGCTCGACCTCGGCCACGAAACCTTGAACGACGAAGTTCGAGCGATGGACCTTGAGGAGGAGAGCCGTCTCCGGTCCGATCGCCGTCTCGTAGTCGCGACGATGAGTCTTGTTGGTGGTGCCCACCTCCCGGAGCCGCGCTCCGGAGCGGGCCATGATCTCGGGCAGACGGAAGGAGCCGCCGATTTCGATCAGCTCGCCGCGCGAGACCACGACTTCGCGTCCCGAGGCGAGGCCGCTCAAGGTGAGGAGCACCGAGGCGGCGTTGTTGTTGACGACCAGGGCATCCTCCGCCCCGGTCAGCTCGCAGAGAAGCTCGCGCACCGTGCCGAGTCGGGCGCCGCGCTCCCCCGATTGGAGATCGATCTCGAGCGTCGTGTATCGGGACGCCACCTCGGCGACCGCCGCTTGCGCCGCCGCCGACAGGATCGATCGCCCGAGGTTGGTGTGAACCACCACTCCCGTTGCATTGATCACCGGCTTGAGACCGGGACCGGCGAGGGCCCGGGCGCGGGACGCCGCCTCGACGGCGAGCGCCTCGAGCTCATCGGATAGGACGGAGCGATGAGACTCCATGCCGGCCGCCGGTTGAGCCCGACGCGGCGTGCGACTCGTCTTCGTCTCCACCACCAGATTCAATTCACGATCATCCCATTCATCTTGGCCGCCGGCCCGCTGGGCGCGAGCGGCGGCAAGCACCTCGCGGACGGCGCGCCGCTTGAGCACTCGCGGGCCGGGTACGGCCTCGAGAAGCGGGTGATTGAGCAGCGCCTCCACCGACGGCAGCTCACGACGCCGGTCCGACATGACAGGCTCGCTCGGGGGCACGCCCCAAGGCCTCATGGCCCCGGTGCAAACGGGTCATCACCGGGATTAGGCGGGGGCACGGGCGCCGGGTCCTGGGGATGGAGCTTGCTCGCGGCTCACTCATCCGCCGAGGTAGGCGCTTCTTACCTCCTCGTTTCGCAGGAGGTTCTCCCGGGTATCGGACAGGACGATGCTCCCTGTCTCCATGACGTAGCCGCGATCGGCGATGCCCAGAGCCATGTGCGCATTCTGTTCGACGAGCAGAATCGTCACTCCATGCTCGCTGATCTCGGCGATTGTCCGGAATATCTCACGAACCAGAATCGGTGCCAACCCCAAAGAAGGCTCGTCCATGAGCAGGAGCCTCGGGCGCGCCATCAGCGCCCTGCCGATCGCCAGCATCTGTTGCTCGCCGCCCGAGAGGGTGCCGGCCCGCTGTCGTTCCCGCTCCTTGAGCCGCGGGAAGAGGGTGTAGACCCGGTCCAGATCCAATCGCATCTGGGCCTTGTCGCGCCGCCGGTAGGCGCCGAGATCGAGATTGTCGCGGACGCTCAAGTTGGCGAAGACGATCCTGCCCTCGGGCACCTGCGAGATGCCGGCGGCGACGATGCGATGAGCGGCGAGCCGGGTGATCTCGCTCCCATCGAAGCGAATGAAGCCCCCGCGGGCGGGGAGGAGGCCGGAGACGGTGCGCAAGAGCGTCGTCTTCCCCGCTCCATTGGCGCCGATCAGGGTCACGATCTCGCCCTCGCCCACCTCCAAACAAACCCCGCGCAGCGCCTGAATCGCGCCATAGGCGACATCGAGATCGCCGATGTGGAGGAGCGGTGCCATCAGCCGGACGCGACCTCCTCTCCCAGATAGGCCTCGATCACCCGCGGATCTCGGCGGATGTCCTCAGGTTTTCCCTGAGCGATCAAGCGCCCATAGTCGAGGACCGCGATCCGCTCGCAAATGCCCATGACCACCCGCATGTCGTGCTCGATGAGAAGCACCGTCAGCGTGTAGCGATCACGGATCCAGCGGATGAGATCCATGAGTCCCATCGACTCGGTGTGGTTGAGCCCGGCGGCGGGCTCGTCGAGGAGGAGGAGCCGAGGGCCGGTGGCGACGGCGCGGGCGATCTCGAGCCGGCGCTGATCGCCGTAAGCAAGCTCCCCGGCCCGCCGGCCGGCCAGGCGCTCGAGGTGGAACTCGCGGAGCAAGGTCTGAGCGCGTTCGGCCGCTTCCGCCTCCGCCTCGAGCGACCGCCGGGTCTTCAGAATCGAACCCACGAGCCGCGGCCGCAGGGTGCGATGGAAGGCGGTGCGAACGTTGTCGAGCACGGTCATCGAGCGAAAGAGTCGGGTGGTCTGAAAGGTGCGAGC
>JBIOUT010000361.1:0-9712 GCA_044867365.1 Candidatus Eiseniibacteriota bacterium
CCCGTCGCCGGCGGCTCAACCCGGCGATCGCGCGGCCGGCGAGCGGCCGGCGCGCATCCAAGCAGGAGACCACTATTGGGTGCCGGAGCTCGGCGCTCAGGTCGAGGTGATCCGCGGGCCCGATGCCGCGCGCCGGGTGGTCGTCCTCTGCCGCGGCCGGCGCCTCACCCTCGGCGCCGATCGCTTGCGGATGGGCGCCGCCGGGGTCGCCGAAGCGCCACCCGCGCCCGTCGAGCCGCGGATCGAGGTCGAGATGCCGGCGTCGATCGAGATCGATGTTCGCGGGTTGACCGGAGATGAAGGAGTGACCGAGGTCGAGCGTTACCTCGAGCAAGCAGCGGTGCATGGGCTCAAGACGGTGCGTATCATTCACGGCAAGGGAACCGGAGCGCTGCGTGCCCGCATTCAAGAGCTCGTGCGCTCCCATCCGCGGGTGTCCGCCTCTCGGTTGGGTCAGCCGTGGGAGGGTGGGGCCGGAGTCACGGTGGTCGAGATCGCCTAGGCGGGGCATGCGAGTTCCAGAGGCAACCATCGACGCGGTGCGCGAGGCGACCGATATCGTCGAGGTGATTGGCGAGCATCTGCCGCTCACCGCGTCCGGACGCACCTACAAAACCCTGTGCCCCTTTCACGAGGAGAAGACTCCATCCTTCATCGTCACCCCTGACCGCCAGACCTATCACTGCTTCGGCTGCGGCGCCGGCGGCAACGCCTTCACCTTTTTGATGAAGCATCAGGGGCTCGGCTTTCGCGAGGCGCTCGAGCTCCTCGCCGACCGCGCCGGCATCTCCCTTCCCCGCGCGAGCCTGGGGCGGGAAGCGTCCCCTCCCGGACCGACATCCGCTGGGCGCCTGTTGAGCCTCCTCGAGGAGGCGACTCGTCACTACGAGCACAACCTCTGGGAGCTCGACGCCGGCGCCAAGGCCCGGGCCTATCTTGGCGAGCGGGGATTGAGCGAGGCGACCGCCAAGGTGGCTCGCCTCGGCTATGCCCTTCCCGGCTACGACCACCTCCGGAAGCGGCTCGGGCGAACCCACGGGATCGCCCCCCTGATCGCCGCCGGGTTGCTCGTCGACCGCGGCGAGGACCGAACCTACGACCGCTTCCGCGATCGCCTGATGTTCCCGATCCTCGGCACCGGCGGGCGGCCACTCGGCTTCGGGGCGCGAAGCCTCGACGGCTCCGATCCCAAGTATCTGAACAGCCCCGAGACCGCCGTCTATCACAAGCGTGAGGTCCTCTATGGTCTTGCCGACGCCCGCCGCTCCTGGGCCCGCCAAGGAACTGCATGGGTCGTCGAGGGTTACATGGATGTCCTCAGCCTTCATCAGGCGGGCCTGGAGTGCGTGGTGGGGGTCTCGGGCACGGCGCTGACCGACCCCCATGCGCACCTTCTCCGGCGCCATGTGAAGCGGGTGGTGCTGCTCTTCGATGGCGACGAGGCCGGGAGGGGGGCGGTTCTCCGATCCTTGCCGCCGCTCCTCAGGGAAGGCCTCGGCGTCGAGGTGGCGCTCATCGCCGGCGGGGAGGATCCCGACAGCCTGGTGCGGCGGGGAGGGCGTGAGGCGATCGAGAAGGTGGTCGAGACGGCCTCGGGTGTGATAGAATTTATTATCTCCCAGTGCCGGAAATCCCTATCTAAAGATGAGGCGCGGGCGGAAGCCTTGCGCCAAATCGTGGTTTTGGGCGCTCTTCTGCCGGAACGGGTGGGGCGCCGTCTCTTCGCCGAAGATGGGGCACGCCGGCTGGGCTTCGACGAGGCCACGCTTGCCGGGGAGATCGAGGCCTCGTGGAACGCCGGAAAGGGAGCCCGGCGCGGCATTCCCGCCGGGGCGTCCCCATCCCCCATGGGGGCGGCGGGCCAGGCCACCGCCGGTCGCCGGTCGGACCGGGAACGGAGCGTGAGTCAGCGTGGGCACAGCGCAGAACGTACGCTCCTCGCATTCGCCCTCGGACGCCCTCGCATCGTGCGACGCATTCGACAGGAACTCGCCCTCGACGACTTCACCCTTCCCGAGCATCGCCGTCTTGTCGAGCGTCTATTGGAGCGGGAGTCGCGGGGAGAGCCCATCGGTCCCGCCGATCTCGCCGGTCCCGAGGAGGAGGCGGCGATGGCGAGCCTGGTGAGCGCGCTCGCTCTCGAACCGATCGCCGATGAAGAGCGGGATGAGGTGGCCGGGGAGCTGGTGGCCAAGCTTCGCGATCGGCGCCGACGGCAGGAGATTGCGCGGCTCCGTGAGCTCATTCGCGAGCATGAAGCAGCAGGGCATCAAGACGAAGTCGGAACCTTGCTCAAGCGCGTCCAGGAACTGATCCAGTCGGAGCCGGCGTCGAGTCCGAGCGATGCGTGAAGTCGAAGAAATCCATTCGATCCGGGTCGAGGCCGTGGCGGTCAAAGGGAGAGAAAGGTCAATGAGCAAGAGATCCAAAGGAAAGCAGACCCTCGAGGATCTGCGTCAGCTGGCCATGAAGCAGGGCTTCATCACCATCGACCAGATCGAGGGCTCCATGGATCTCGAGACCAATATCGACCTCATGGATGAGGTCTACATCATGCTCGGCAAGATGAAGGTCGAGGTCTTCGACTCCGAGATGGACGCGGTCGAGAAGATCCGCAAGGTCCAGAAGCAGGAGGAGAAGAAGACCGAGTCCAAGGCGGCGGCAAGCCAGGTCATCCGATATGACGACCCGGTGCGCATGTATCTGCGCGAGATGGGAAGGGTGCCGCTCCTCGACCGCGAGGGCGAGGTCGAGATCGCCAAGCGCATCGAGTCGGGAAGCCGCAAGATCCGCTGCGCCGTCTTCCAATCTCCCGGCTGCATCCGCGAGCTCCATGCGGTGGCCGAGAGGCTCGAGCTCGAGAAGATCAAGCTCGAAGACGTGGTGCAGATCGATTTCGCCGGCTGGAGCACGGGGCTGCCGCGCAAGGACAAGACGCGGGTGCTCCTGGTGATCAAGAAGGCGGCGGAGCTCGAGTCGGAGCTGTCCGAGCTTTACCAGGTGGCCACCCGCAAGGTCTCACAGAAGCGGCGCCAGGAGATCGTTACCGCGGTCACCCGCATCCAGAATCGGATCGCCGAAGAGCTGGCCACGGTGCCGTTCAATCCCAAGCTCATCGAACGCCTGGCCCACAAGGCCAAGGCGCAGTGGGAACGGATGCAGGCGATCGAGAACGAGATCGCCGATGTCGAGCGCCGGGTGGGCTATTCCGCCGAGGACATCGCCACCCTGGCCAAGCGGGTGGGGCGGGGCGCTCCCGACGTGCGCAAGGTAAAGAAAGAGACCGGGCTCGGCCGGGAAGAGATCGACGGCGCGGTGCGAGACATTGCCTTCGCCAAGCGCAAGGTCAAGCGGATCGAAATCGAAGATCACATCACCCGCGATCAGGGTCATACGATCGTCCGACTCATCCGGCAGGGAGAGCGCGAGGTCGATCAGGCCAAGCGCGAGATGATCGAGGCCAACGTCCGTCTCGTCGTCTCGATCGCCAAGCGCTACACCAACCGCGGGCTCGAGTTTCTCGACCTCATCCAGGAAGGCAATTCGGGTCTGATGCGGGCGGTCGACAAGTTCGATTACACCAAGGGCTACAAGTTCTCGACCTACGCCACCTGGTGGATCCGGCAGGCGATCACCCGCGCCATCGCCGATCAAGCCCGCACCATTCGGGTTCCGGTGCACATGATCGAGGCGATCAACAAGGTGGTCCGCACCTCGCGCCGTCTGGTTCAAGAATTGGGACGCGAGCCTTTCCCGGAGGAGATCGCGGCTCGGCTCGAGATGCCGGTCGACAAGATCAAGAGCGTGCTCAAGGCGTCGCAGGAGCCGATCTCGCTCGATCGGCCGATCGGCGAGGACGACGACTCGAACCTGGGCGATTTCGTCGAGGATACGAGCGTCATCTCGCCGGCTCAGTCCGCCGCCTTCGCCATGCTCCGGGACGAAGTGGCCGAGGTGCTGAAGACCCTCACCCCAAGGGAAGCCAAGGTGATCAAGCTGCGCTTCGGACTGACCGAAGACGGTTGCCCGCGCACCCTCGAAGAGGTGGGGGCGTCGTTCAATGTCACCCGCGAACGCATCCGTCAGATCGAGGCCAAGGCCCTCCGCAAGCTCCGCCATCCCACGCGCCGGCGGCGGCTCAAGGGTTTCGTCGAGTTCGCTTGAGCCCTCACCGCGTCCTCGGCCTTATCCACTTTGGCCCACGCGGTGCTCACCTTGACCCTCTTCCGGCCTGCATGCTAGCGTCCGATCGAGGGTTGTGGGCCCATAGCTCAGGTGGTCAGAGCGGCCGGCTCATAACCGGTTGGTCCTTGGTTCGAGTCCAAGTGGGCCCATGGATGAAGGTCGTGCCGCGCGGGCCGCGGACGCGGGAGGAAAGTCCGGCGAGACGTGCGGTGAAGAAGCGGGCGGGTAGCTCAGCTGGCAGAGCACCAGGATCACAACCTGGGGGTCACAGGTTCGAGCCCTGTCCCGCCCACCATGAGCGGTCCGAGCTAGAGCGAGGCTCGGATTTCCCACGCCCTGCGTTCCGCTCATGAACGCCACCATGCTCGAGGTCTTGCAGGCCCTGGCCCGTGTCGATCAGTCACGCCGGGAGCTCGGCCTCCGTCTCGAGGCGCTTCCCTCCCGGATCGCCAAGGCGGAGGCGATCGGCACCCGGCTCAAGGCGGAGCTCACCTCGCTCGAGCGCGAGCTCGATGGTGCGATGAAGCTCCGCCGCCAGCGCGAGCAAGAAGCGACCGACCTCGTCGCCCGCACCACCCGTGATTCCACCGCCCTCCACACCATCCGCAACAACACCGAGTACCAGGCTCTCCTCAAGCAGATGGCGGAAGCCAAGAGCCGCCAGACCGAGCTCGAGAACGAGGCGCTGCAGCTCATGGAGCGCGAGGAAGAGCTCTCCCGCCGGATCAAGTCGGAGCGAACTCGGGTGGATGCGGAGCTCGCCGCCCTGGCGAGCGAGAGAGGCGCCCTCGAAGAAGAAGGGCGGCGCCTCGAGGCGTCACTCGCCGAAAAGAATCATGAGCGGACGCGGCTCATGGGAGATCTCGACGGCGAGCTTCGCGCCCGTTATGAGCGGCTCTGCCGCAGTCAGGTGCTGGCGGTGGTGCCGGTCGTCAAGGGCGCGTGCAGCGGCTGTTTCTCCGCCCTTCCCCCGCAGCGGGTGAACGAGGCTCGCCTCGGCGAGCGGTTGGTTCTCTGCGATGCCTGCAGCCGGATCCTGATCTGGAACGAGGAGTCCGGCTCGCAGTGACCCAGAAGCGGGGGTCGGCTGCCCTCGTCATCTATGCCGATGGCGCCTGTCGCGGTAACCCGGGGCCAGCGGGTGCAGGCGTCGTCTTGACCGAGGGGGGCGAGGTGGTCGAGGAGCTGTCGTCCTATCTCGGGCGGGGGACCAACAACATCGCCGAGTATCGCGCACTCCTTCTCGGCCTCGAGGCGGCGCGGCGGCGGGGGGCGGGGGAGGTGAAGGTGCGGATGGACTCGCAGCTCGTGGTGCGGCAGGTCGGCGGGAGCTACAAGGTGCGGAACCCGAAGCTCCAAGAGCTCCACGCTCAGGCCATGGATCTCCGCCGGAGCTTCAAGAAGTTCGAGATCGAGTACATCCCGCGGGCCGCGAACGAGGCGGCCGACAGCCTGGCCAACCAGGCGATCGACGAAGCGGCATGGTCCAAAGGCGGGGCCGACATGGTCTAATTAGAGGGAAGGATGCGCGCCGGACCGGAGTCGGTGAGGCGGCCGCGGGCCGCCGCGAGGTGGCTCGAGGAAAGTCCGGGCTCCACAGGGCAGGGTGCTGGGTAACCCCCAGCGGGAGCGATCCCAGGGAAAGTGCCACAGAGAACAGACCGCCTAAGTCCCGCTTCGGCGGGGCCGGCAAGGGTGAAACGGCGAGGTAAGAGCTCACCGTGCCGGCGGTGACGCCGGTAGCTCGGTAAACCCCACCTGGAGCAAGGCCAAATAGGGGAGGAGAGGCGGCCCGTCTCGTCAAAACTCCCGGGTAGGCTGCTCGAGGCGTCCGGCAACGGGCGTCCCAGACGAATGGCCGCCACGGACCCCTCGGGGTCCGACAGAACCCGGCTTATCGCCGGCTCCGGCCCGGCGCGCATCCCGAGTCGTTCGATGCCGAACCATCTCTCGCCATCCAATCGCAACCCGGACATCCTCTTCGCCGGGCTCCTCACCCAGGCGAAGACCGTTCGCTCGCATTTCGACGTCGATCGGGTGCGCCGCGCCTACGATTTCTCCAAGGCCGCACACGGCTATCAGCTTCGCCGCTCCGGCGACCCCTACATCACCCACTGCGTCGAGGTCGGGCTCATTCTGGTCGAGCTCCTCGAGGCCAGAATCGACGAGACGATCATCATCGCCGCCCTCCTTCACGATGTGGTCGAGGACACCGAAATCAGCCTCGATGATGTCGAGCGCAGGTTCGGCCCTTCGGTAGCGCGACTCGTCGATGCCTTGACCAAGATCTCCGGCTTGCCGGTGGGAGGGCGCGCCCACGAGCAGGCCAACACCTTCCGCAAGATGCTTCTGTCGATGGCCAAGGACATCCGAGTGGTGTTGATCAAGCTTGCCGACCGCCTCCACAACATGCGCACCCTCGAGCACCTGAAGCGGGATCGAGTCATGGACATCGCCCGCGAGACCCTCGACATCTACGCGCCGCTCGCCCACCGCCTGGGGATCGCGGCGGTCAAGTGGGAGCTCGAGGACCTCGCCTTCAAGCATCTGAATCCGAGTCTCTATCGGGAGCTCAGCCGCAAGGTGGAGATGCGCCGCGGGGAGCGCGAGCGTTACCTCGAGGAGATCAAGGCGGCGGTGCACCGGCGGCTGGTCGAGATGGGGGTCAAGGCCGAGGTCCACGGCCGGCCCAAGCACTTCTACTCCATCGCCAAGAAGATTCAGGATCAGGGCCGACCCTTCGAGGAGATCTACGATCTTCTCGGACTCCGCGTCGTCACGACTTCGGTCGACGACTGCTACAAGGCGGTGGGCGCCGTGCACGGGCTCTATACGCCGATCAACGATCGCTTCACCGACTACATCGCCACCCCCAAGAGCAACATGTACCAGTCGTTACATACGACGGTGATCGGCCCACGCAATGTCACCATCGAGGTGCAGATCCGGACCCGCGAGATGCACCGGGTGGCGGAGCTCGGGGTCGCCGCCCATTACTCCTACAAAGAAGGAGGTGAAGCGGATACCGCCGCCGCCTCCGCCTGGGCGGCGATCATGCAGCAGGCCGCCCAGTGGTCGGAAGACGCGACCACTCCGGACGAGTTCCTCGAGTACATGAAGATCGGGCTCTATCAAGACGAGGTCTTCGTCTTCACCCCGCGCGGCGATCTGGTTCGGCTGCCGAAGGGTTCCACCCTCGTCGATTTCGCCTTCCACATCCACACCCAGGTCGGGGAGCACACCGCGGGAGCGAAAGTGAACGGGCGGATCGTGGCGCTCCGCACCGTCCTCTCCTCCGGCGACCACGTCGAGATCACCACCTCTCCCCACGCCCAGCCGAGCGCCGATTGGCTCGGCTTCGTCCAGACCTCGCGGGCGCGATCCAAGATCCGCCGTTGGCTCAAGGCGCAGCGACACGAGCAATCGACCGCCCTCGGCAAGGAGATGTTCGAGCGCGAGGTCAAACGGTTGCGTCTCAAGGTCCCCAGCTCCGAGGAGCTGGCCGACGTCAGCCAGTCGATCGGCTACGAGACTCCCGAGAACCTGTTTGCCGCTCTCGGCAACGGCGATGTGGGCTTGAAGCAGGTCATGGCCAAGGCCTTCCCAGAGGAGGTCGAGCGCGAGGAAAAGCCGCGGCGCACTTTCTCTCTCGAGGGCCTTCGCGACCTGGCGCGGCTTCCCGCCCGTGGCGTGTCCATCCAGGGCTTGCAGAATCTGATGATCTCCTTCGCCAAGTGCTGCATGCCCGTTCCCGGCGATCGGATCATCGGCATCATCACCCGCGGGCGAGGGGTCAGCGTCCATCGGGTGAGTTGTCCCAACGCCTTTGACGGTCGAGTCGAGCCCGAGCGCCGCATCCGCGTCGACTGGGACGTCGACAAGAGCCAGGCCTTCCTGGTCAAGCTCCTGGTGACCGGAGTCGAACGGAGAGGGCTCCTCGCCGATGTCGCCCGTGCGGTCTCCGCCACCGATACCAACATCCGCACCGCCGACATGGGCACCGAGGCCGATCAAGTGAACGGCACGTTCTATGTCGAGGTGCGCAACCTGCGACACCTCGAGCGGGTGATCAAGGCGGTGAAGGAAGTGAAGGGGGTGACCGCGGTCGAGCGCCACGAGGTCTTCGGCCAGGCGCGCATCGAAGATGCGGGCGGCGATGAGACCGAGGCGGAGGAGGAGGCAAGCTAGCCCGAGATGCGCGCGGTCGTCCAGCGGGTGAGCCGCGCCGTGGTGCGAGTGGAGGGCAAGGAAGTGGCGCGGACCGGGCCGGGGCTTCTCGTCCTCCTCGGGATCGCGCGCGGCGACGGGGCTCGGGAGGCGGGGTGGATGGTGCGGAAGATCGCCGAGCTCCGAGTCTTTCCCGATGGCGAGGGACGCATGAACCGTTCGCTCGAGGAGGTGAAGGGTGGGGTGCTTGTCGTTTCGCAGTTCACCCTCCTCGGCGATGCGCGCAAGGGAAGGCGGCCGAGCTACGTCGATGCGGCCCAACCGGAAGCGGCGGAGCCGCTCGTCGAAGCGGTTCGCGCCGGTCTCGAGGCGCGCGGGCTCGCCGCGGTCGCGGGACGTTTCCGGGCGATGATGGATGTCGAGCTGGTGAATGAAGGGCCGGTGACCCTCGTCCTCGACACTCCGGCGCCTAGCCGCTGACGCCGTTGATGACATCCACCTCCCGGCCTCCCGAGCCGATCATTCTCGCCTCGCGTTCGCCGCGGCGGCAGGAGATCCTGCGCCGGCTCGGGCTCTCGTTTCGGGTCGAGCCGGCGGACATCGATGAATCGACCTCACCCGGGTTGCCGCCGCGCGAGCAGGCGATGGCGGCGGCGGTGCGCAAAGCGGCGGCGGTGGCGCGGCGGGTGGGCCGGGGGTTGGTTCTCGGGGCCGACACCCTCGTCGTCCTCGACGGCAAAACCATGGGGAAGCCGGCCGATGCGCTCGATGCCCGAGGCATGCTAGGGCGACTTGCCGGCCGCACCCATGTCGTCACCACCGGCATCGCGCTCATCGACGTCGAGCGCGGGGCGCGCCTCATCGATTGGGCCGACACTCGTGTGCACATGCGACCGGCGAGCGAGGACGAGATCGACGCCTACATCGCCACCGGCGAGCCCATGGACAAGGCCGGGGCCTATGCCATCCAGGGGGAGGGCGCGAGGTTCATCGCCGGCATCGAAGGTTGCTATTACAATGTCGTGGGCCTGCCGGTCGAACGACTTCATCGCCTGCTCGGCGAGCTCACCGGAGACCCCGCCCCGTTCACCATTCCGGAGAACCCGTGATCCCGACCATCGCCTGGCGCGACGGGCAGGTGCGCTACATCGATCAAACCCGACTTCCGGGAGAGGAGATCTTCCGCGAGACCGCGCAATGGGAAGACATCGCCGCCGCCATTCGCTCGCTCGCCATTCGCGGCGCGCCGGCGATCGGGGTCGCGGCGGCGATGGGAGTGGGGCTTGCGGCTCGTGCCGCCCGCCGGCTCCCGATCGCGGCAGCCAAGGAGGCGGTCGGAGCTGCGATCGCCGGACTCGGG
>JBIOUT010000362.1:0-4219 GCA_044867365.1 Candidatus Eiseniibacteriota bacterium
CGGTAACGCGGCTCGAAAATGTGAAGCGGGAGGACCTGACCGGGAAACAACACGACGTCCGGGAGTGGAAAGATGGGAATGGTGATCCGTGTCAAAGTCTCACGTCCCTCGCACACCGGCACCGCCATCCTCATTCCCGATCGATGCCGTATCTTCTTGCAGTTTACCAGGTTCGGCTCAGGGTGGTCAAAGAGGCGGGAATAACTGTCCTTGTCCCCGCGGCCCCATCCGTCCTACAATCGTTCTCTTTGCCACCCCCTCGAGCCGTGGGTTCTTAGGAGGTAATCGAGTGAGCGAGACGTTCGAAAACCTGGAGGCGGCCCCCCTTCCCGCGGAGGCACCCGAAGATCGTTCCGAGTCCACAACCACCATCCCGACCAGCCCTTATGAGCTCGTGGTGGTGGCCGCCCAGGAGGCGCGGCGGCTCAACGAGCGCTGGCGTCGGGCGGCAAGCGACCGGACCACCAAGGTCACCAAGACCGCCGTCGACCGGGTTCTCGCCGGCCAGGTGCGATTCGTCTATGACCGGGAGGACACCTCGGAGAGTTAGTTCCCATCCGGAGCCGCCGCCGCTCGGCTCCCCGGCTCCCCAACTCGTGCGCGAGCTCAAGCGTCTCGTCCCGTACTTCGCCCGCCACCGGCGCGTCATCCTGATCGGCGCGCTCTGCATTCCGGTCACCCAGTCCTTCGGCCTTCTCGGACCCTGGATCCTCAAGCGAGCGATCGAGCGTATCGAGCGCGGCGGCGACCTCCACCGCCTCGCCGGTGATGCGGGACTCCTGATTGGCGCGAGCCTCTGCGCCGGCGTCTTCCGCTACCTCATGCGCCGGCTCTTGATCGGCGCCTCGCGTCAGATCGAGTACGACATCCGCGACGATCTCTTCGCCCATCTCCAGCGGCTCTCGCCCAGCTTCTATGCCCGCATCAGGATCGGCGACCTCATGGCGCGGGCGACCAATGATCTCAACTCGGTCCGCAACATGATCGGACCGGGGCTCATGTACCTCGCCAACACGATCACTGTCCTGCCGGCGGTCCTCGTGCTCATGACCACGATGGATCCCGGGTTGACCGCGATCGCTATGGCCCCAATGGCCGCGCTCGCCATCCTCCTCATCCTCTCCGGGAACGCGATTCACTACCGTTCCGAGGCGGTGCAAGAGCAATACGCCGCCCTCTCTGCCGGAGTCCAGGAGGCGCTGGCCGGCATTCGGGTGATCAAGGCCTATGTGCGCGAGGGTCACCAGGAGGAGCGCTTCCGAGAGGACAACGAGGAGTACGTGGGACGCAGCATGCGGCTCATCCGCCTCTCGGGACTCGTGGGGCCGATTATGACCTTTTTCTGCGGGCTGGCGGCGCTCGCCGTGCTCTGGATCGGCGGCCGGAACGTCATCGCCGGCCGCTTCACTCTGGGAGAGTTCGTCGCCTTCAACGGCTACCTCGGGATGCTGGCCTGGCCGGTGATCTCGCTCGGCTGGGTGATCAACATGATCCAGCGCGGCACCGCGTCACTCGCCCGCATCGGGCGCATCCTCGACGAGGAGCCCGACATCGTCGGCGGACCCCATCTGCCGAGCCAGCCGCCCTCGATCGAGTTCCGGGACGTGAGCTTCGCCTATCCCGGCGGGCCGCCTGTCCTCGATAACCTCAATCTCACGGTGGCGCCGGGCGAAACGGTGGCGATCGTCGGCTCGACAGGGAGCGGCAAGTCCACGCTCGTCGGGCTGATTGCGCGTCTCTATGACGTCACAGCCGGGCAAGTGCGGGTGGCGGGCGTCGATGTGCGCGATCTCGACCTCGAAGAGCTAAGGCGCCGCATCGGGTTCGTTCCCCAGGAGACCTTCCTTTTCTCGGCGACGATGCGGGAGAACATCGCCTACGGACTCGACGATCCCGAAGACGGAGCGATCGAAGAGGCGGCGGAGATTTCCCGCCTCCTATCGACGATCCGCGAATTCCCGCGTGGCTTCGACACCGTTGTCGGCGAGCGTGGCATCACTCTCTCCGGAGGCCAGAAACAGCGGACCGCCATCTCCCGCGCCATCATCCGCTCGCCCGAGATCCTCATCCTCGATGACGCCCTGTCGAGCGTCGACACCAATACCGAGGAAGAAGTTCTGTCGAAACTCCGGAGCGTTCTCCGGAGCCGCACGGGCCTCATCATCTCCCATCGGGTGACGACGGTGAGGGAAGCCGACCGGATCTTGGTGATCGAGGGCGGGAGAATCATCGAAGAAGGGACTCACGACGAATTGATCGCCCGCGGCGGCAAGTACGCACGCATGGTCGAGCAGCAGCTGCTGCGCGAGGAACTCGAGGCGAGCTAAGCGGCGAGAGACGAGCGAACGGTATGGCCACGTTCGATGAAGATGAGGTTCTAGGCAAGGCCTACGACCGCCGGCTGATGGGACGACTGCTCACCTATCTCCGTCCCTACCGGCGGCTCGTCGCCCTGGCGGTCCTCTGTCTGACTGGCGGCTTCCTGCTCGAGCTCTTGCAGCCGTACCTGGTCAAGGTGGCGATCGACGCGCACATCGCCCGCGGCGACGCCCCCGGGGTGGCGAGACTCGCCGTCATCTATTTCGCCGCACTCCTCGGCGCCTTCTTCTTCCGCTACGCCGAGCTCTATCTCATGACGCTCGTCGGGCAGAGGGTGATGTACGACCTGCGGATGCAGCTCTTCAACCACCTCCTCAAGCTCAACATCCGCTTTTTCACCCGAAACCCGGTCGGGCGGCTCATGACCCGCGTCACCAACGATGTTGATGTGTTGAACGAGCTCTTCAGCGCCGGAGTGGTCTCGATCATCGAGGACCTGGGGAAGCTCACCGGCATCATGATCATCCTGGTGGCTCTCGACTGGCGGCTGGCGCTCGCCACCTTCTCGGTAATGCCCTTCGTTATCCTCGCCGTCTCCATCTTCCGGATTCGAGTCCGCCAGACCTATCGGCTAGTGCGCACCGCCATCGCCCGGATCAACGCCTTCCTACAAGAGAATCTGGTCGGCATGCAGGTGGTGCAGCTCTTCAATCACGAGACCCACAACCGCCGTCGGTTCAACAGGCTCAATCGCGATCATCTGGACGCTCATCTCCAGACGATCTTCTATTACGCCCTCTTCTATCCGGTGATCGAGCTCCTGGGAGCGATCGCCGTCGCCCTCATCATCTGGCTCGGCGGGGCCCGCATTCCCGCCGGCACCCTCACCTTCGGGGTGCTCGTGGCTTTCATCCAGTACGCCCAGAGCTTCTTCCGCCCGATCAGCGACCTGGCGGAGAAGTACGGGATCATGCAGGCGGCGATGGCATCCTCCGAGCGCATCTTCAAGCTCCTCGATACCTACGAGCGCACTCCCGACGGCCGGGAGAAGCCGCCCACTGCCGGCGCCCCGGCGATCGCCTTCGAGCATGTGGGCTTCTCCTACGACGGGCAGAAGCAGGTGATCAAGGACCTCACGTTCTCGGTGGCTCCGGGCGAGCGAGTGGCGATCGTTGGCGCCACCGGAGCGGGGAAGACGACCATCGTCAACCTTCTCGTCCGCTTCTATGATCCCGGACACGGACGAGTGCTCGTCGATGGCAGAGATGTGCGCGAGCTCGAGCTCGACTGGCTCCGCCGTCAAATAGGAGTCGTCCAACAAGATGTCTTTCTCTTCGCGGGATCGGTGGCCTATAACATCGGGCTCGGCCGGCCGGAAATCGATCGCCGGCGACTCGAGGCGGCGGCGAGACAGGTGGGCGCCGTGGGTTTCATCAGCGCTCTGCCCGGCGGCTTCGAGGCGCCGGTCCGGGAAGGAGGCACGTCGCTCTCGGTCGGGCAGCGGCAGCTCCTGGCCTTCGCCCGAGCGCTTGCCTACGATCCATCGATCCTCGTCCTCGACGAAGCGACGGCGAGCGTCGACACCGAGACCGAAGCCTTGATCCAGGAAGGCCTGAACACGCTCCTCCGCGGGCGGACGGCGATCGTCATCGCCCATCGTCTGTCGACGATCAAGAGTGCGGACCGGATCCTGGTCATGCACCACGGCGAGCTCCGCGAGGAGGGGACGCATGAGGAGCTCCTCGCTCGCGGCGGGATCTACAAGAAACTCTACGAGCTCCAGTATCGGGAGCAGGAGGCATCCGAGCGCGAGCTGGAGGCGGCCGAGCGCGAACAGGCGCCGGCATAGCCCGCTCAGGTGGCGAGGAGAGAGCGATGCCCCACTACGAATACGAATGCA
>JBIOUT010000363.1:0-9962 GCA_044867365.1 Candidatus Eiseniibacteriota bacterium
CGATCCGGCGTCGATCTTCTCAGCGACCTGGGACCCGGAGTCACGACAGTCGACGCTCGGTTCATCGGACCGGTGGTTGTTTGCCGGAACATCAGCAACTTCACAATCACCGGTTTCACTCTCCGGCGAGGCTCCAACAATTCCTATCCTGGAGGTGGTGGTATCACCATGGACTCGTCGGACGGCTCTATCTTCAATTGCGTGTTTTTCGACAATCGCAGCGATCGCGACGGCGGCGGGATAGCCCTCGGGGACTCCCGGGCTACGATCCGCCAGTGCACATTTCGTGAGAACAGCTCTTACGTCGCCGGCTTCTTGGACGGCGGAGGATTGTTCTTCTACCGCTCGACGGTTGTGATCGAGGATTGCTTCTTCGTGGACAACCTCGGCCACGAGGGTGGAGCGATCGCCGGAGGACTGTCACCCAGCGTGATCATTCGTCGCTCCATCTTTGCCAACAACGAGGCAACCGGGACGGCAGGCGGCGCCATCGGCTTCGCTTCTTCGACGGTGCAAATGGAAAACAACACTTTCGTTGGGAACATAACTCCATTCGCCGGCGCCTGCATATACTTCCATTCTGCGAGCGATGTGCGAATAGAACGCAACATCGTCGCCAATGCTACCGGTGTGGGAATCGCCTGCCAGGGAGGAGCCCACTTCATTCAATGCAACGACCTCTGGAACAACCAGAACACGAACTACCAGGGATGCCAGCCCGACCCCGTGAACATCAGCGCGGATCCTCTTTTTTGCGATCTCGCGCACCTGGACCTTCGCTTGAGCGAGAGCTCTCCCTGCGCCCCGGCCCATAGCCCGCCCGGCTGTGGCCTGATCGGGGCTCTCGATGTCGGCTGCGGACCAGTGGCTGTAGAGCCCGCAACCTGGGGGCAGGTGAAGGCGCGTTACGGCCGGACGACCGCGAAGGAGTCATCCGCTAAGGCGATCGAAAACTGACGACTCCTGCCGAGACTCCGCCGGAATTTTAGCGACTAATGCGGAGTCTCGGTTACGCGCCGACTGTCAGCGAGCTGGAAGAGCGCGCTCAGGGTCGGCGCCGCGTCGAACAGCTTCTTCGACTCCTGGTACTGGTGATCGCCCTCGAGGCGCACCCGCCATGCCGCCTGGTCGCCTTCCAGGCGCCGGGCGATCTCCCGCCTCATCCCACGGTCGATGTAGGGGCGGGCACTGGTAATTGCATCATCCGAGAAATCGAGGTCCTTCTCTTTGCCACGCAGAAAAGCGACGAAGCTGCTCATCTCGGCATCGCCGAGGCGATTGCTGGCCTTCCAGTCGCTATGGCTCTTGAGGAAGTCGGTCGCAAACTCATAGAAGGCGCCGAGCCGCTCGATGTCGACCACCAACTCGGGAGTCGTCTCGGGCTCAACGACGATGTCGGGCGTGATCCCGCCGCCGCCATAGACCGCGCGACCCATCGCCGTGCGGTGGAGGTCGCGCTCGTCGACATGATGTTCCTTCCCTTCCTGATCGACGGCGGCGGTGACTTTGGGTTCAGGCCGCCGCTCATCCCGATGGATGGAGCGACCGCTCGGTGTGTAATAGCGCGCGGTCGTGAGCTTGAGCGCCGAGCCGTCGCTCAAATCGATCACCGTTTGCACCGATCCCTTCCCGAATGTGGTGGTGCCGACGATCAAACCCAGATCCCAATCTTGAAGTGCACCGGCCACGATCTCGGAGGCGCTGGCGCTGCCCCCATCGACCATGACGACGACCGGGATCTTGTCATGCACCTTGCGGGCCTGTGACTTGTAGGCCCGGTTCTGATTGCGCTGCCGTCCGCGGGTCTCGACCACCACCTTGCCGTTGCCCACGAACCTCTCCGACACCTCCACCGCCTGGGTCAGGAGACCGCCGGGGTTGGCGCGCAGATCGATGAGGAGCCCGCGGGCTCCCGCCTGCTCGATGGTGCTGAGCGCCTTGTCGAGGCCGTGGGCGGTGTCCTCGGAGAACTGCGAGATGCGGATATATCCGATGCCGTCTGAATCGACGAAGGTGTAGGGGATGCTCTTGAGCTCGATCACATCTCGCACGACTTCGTAGTCGATGCGGCGGAAGTCACGTCCCCGGGCGACCGTGAGCTTGACCTTGCTCCCCTTGGGACCGCGCATCTTATCGACCGCGTCGTTGAGACTGATTCCCTCGGTCGTCTGATCGTCGATGGCGATGATGCGGTCGCCGGCCATGATCCCCATGCGATAGGCGGGCGTCCCTTCGATGGGCGAGATGACGGTGAGGAACCCGTCGCGGAGCGAGATGACGATTCCCAACCCGTGATAAGTGCCGCTCGTTCCGATGCGCAGGTTGGTGTACTCAGCGCGATCGAGGAACTGCGAATAGGGATCGAGCTCCCCCAAAAGCCCGCTCAAGGTGCGTTCAACCAGGGCCGAGTCGGGCAAGGCGTCGACGTACTGAGAGCGCACCTTGGCCAGCGCTTCTTCGAGCAGGCTAAGACGTCTCTCGTCCAACCGCGATTGCCCGAGGCCGAGCGCCCAACCCCCGACGAGAAGGCTCAAGACGATGGTGAGAACTGCAAGGGCGCTGCGAGCTCGAATGACACTCATGAACTCAAGACCTCCGCGCGCTAGGTCCGCGCTGCGCTATTCGGCTCAAGGGGGGCCGGCGGTTCCGATGCCGGGGGTTCCGATGCCGGCGGATCCGGGAGCGCCGGACCCGGGGCCGGCCGATTCCATGGCAGCGAGCACCTGCCCCAGGATCTTCCGGTGTACGGTTTCCGGATCGGCTTCAGCCTCTACGATCTTAATCCGTCCCGGCTCGCGCTCAACCAGCCCTAAATAGGCCGCCCGCACCCGCTCGTGAAAGGCATCTCCCTCGGCCTCCAGCCGATCCCGGGCGCCCCTCCCGCCCACCCGCCGGCGAGCAACGTCGAGGGAGAGATCGAGGAGCAGGGTGAGGTCGGGTTGGAGCCCGCCGGTGGCCGCACGAGTGGCCTCCTCGACCAGCTCTCGATCGATCCCCCGCCCCCCCGCCTGATAAGCGATCGTGGCATCGCTGAACCGATCGGCCACCACCACCCGGCCGGCCGCAAGCGCCGGCCGAATCACCTCGGCCACGTGCTGAGCGCGATCCGCCAGGATCAAAAAAAGCTCGGCGTGAGGGACAGGCTCGACCCGCCCATCGAGCAAGAGCTCCCGAATGGCCGCTCCGAGGGGGGTCCCTCCCGGCTCGCGGGTGAGCAGAACCGAGAGTCCCCGACCTTCGAGGGCCTCCGCCAGCCGCTTGGCTTGGGTGGACTTACCCGCTCCCTCGACACCTTCAAGGGTCAAGAACCAGCCGCGCACGTCGGAGTTCCCCGGGAGGGCATTCTTGCGCTTCGCAGGCCCGCAGCGGGCCCTCGCAAACCGCTAGCAAACCGCTAGCGCGATCGGCTGCTCCGACCCGCCCCAACTCGCGACTTGCCCGTCCGTTGGCGCCTCGCCGTGGGGCGAAGGGCGGCACCATCCCGCTTAACAGCACCATCCCGCTTGGCGGCGCCGTCACGGCTGGTAACCGCGTCGCGCCTGGCGCTGCGATGGCCGATGGCGACGCCGTCACGCTTGCCCACGACCCGGGTGCGGCGTGAGCTGCGCCCGTTGGCCTCGGCCTCCCCTGCCGCAACCAGTCCCTTGCCGTCGCGGAGCGTCCGGCCGCGAGCTCCGCCCGCGCTCATCTCGACGATGAACTCCTCGGTGAGCCGGCGGGCCTCCTCGTCGGTGAACTGCTGGGGCGGCGATTTCTTGAAGTAGGCGGAGGGGCCGATGAGCGCTCCGGAGACCTGGTTGTCGAGGGCGAGCTTGGCGCATCGCACGGCGTCGATGACCACTCCCGCCGAGTTGGGCGAGTCCCAGACCTCGAGCTTGAGCTCGACGTTGAGCGGCACGTCGCCGAAGGTGCGTCCCTCCATCCGGATGTAGGCCCACTTCCGGTCGTCGAGCCATTCGACATAATCCGAGGGACCGATGTGCACGTTCTTCGCTCCGATGTCGTAGTCGAGCTGAGAGGTGACCGCATTGGTCTTCGAGATCTTCTTCGACTCGAGTCGCGAGCGTTCGAGCATGTTGAGAAAATCGGTGTTGCCGCCGACATTGAGCTGGCTCGTGCGCTCGAGCCGCACCGCCCGTTCGCGGAAGAGACGGGTGAGGACGCGATGGACGATCGTCGCTCCCACCTGGGACTTGATGTCATCGCCGATGATGGGGACGCCCGCCTCCCGGAATCTGCGCTGCCAGTAGGGCTCGCGGGCGATGAACACCGGAATGCAATTCACCAACGCGCAGGGCACACGCAGCACCTGCTCGACGTACCACTTGGTCGCCTCCTCGCTGCCCACCGGCAGATAGTTGACGACGACATCGGTTTTGGTCCGGCGCAGGATGTCGACGATGTCGGCGGTCGGGCCCTCGGCCTTGGTGATGACCTGGGACAGATAATGGCCGAGACCGTCGTGGGTCATCCCTCGCTCGACCTTGACTCCGAGACGTGGCACCCCGGTGAATTTGTAGGTGTTGTTGGGATAAGTGAAGACCGCCTCGGACAAATCCTTCCCCACCTTGCGCGCGTCGATGTCGAAAGCGGCGGAGAACTCGATGTCCCGAATGTGATAGCCGCCGAGGTTGACGTGCATGAGACCGGGGACGAACTCGTCCTCCTGGGCATTGCGGTAATAGTGCACCCCCTGAACGAACGAGGAGGCGCAGGTGCCGACGCCGATGATGGCTACCCGAACCTTAGACATCGATTCTCATCCCTGCCGCACCTGGCGGCTCACATGACGCACCCGCACGAGAAACGTCTGGAACGAAAGCACTGCGAGGGTGGCGATCAGAACCTGGAGCCATCTCCCTCCGAGGAGGAGGGCGACGATGAGCACCACCAACCGCTCCGGCCGCTCCATGATGCCCACTTGCCCGTGGAGGCCGAGTCCTTCCGCCCGCGCCCTGGCGTAGCTCACCATGGTCGAGGCGATGAAGGCGAGGAGAGCGACGGCGACCCAGGCTTGCCCGAACGCGCCGAGGTAGATGACCAGCCCCACGAACACCGCTCCCTCGGCGAGGCGGTCGGTGCAGGAGTCGAGAAAGGCGCCGTAAGGGCCGGAGCGGCTGCTTCGGCGCGCCAGCTGGCCATCGAGCACATCACAGAGCGCCGAGAGAATGAGGCATAGGGCACCGGCGCGCAAGCGCCCCCGGGCGACCAGCCCCCCGGCCAGGGCGGCGAGAACGAGCCCGCTCAGGGTGAGCACGTCGGCGGGGACCCGGGCCCGCCACAGGAGGGCGACCAGGGGGTCGAGGAGGGCGCGAGCCCTTTGTTTGAATTGGAGTTGCATGACCTAGCTTGCCGGCGTTCGGGCGGCGATCGCGGTTGGCGGCGGGCGGCGCATTCCCCCCTGGGGCCTGGAGCTCCGCCCCGATCGGACTCGCTCGGCCCGCGATCGGCCGGCGATGACGACCGTGACCTCCCCGCGCGGAGGTGGAAGCGAAGCCTCCAGATACTCGGCCACCGTGCCCCGCCAGATCTCCTCGTGACGCTTGGTGAGCTCGCGAGCAACGGCGAGCGGCCGATCTCCGAGGACCGCCAGCACATCGGTGAGGAAGCCTCGAAGCCGTGCCGGAGCTTCAAAGAAGACAAGCGAGTGGGGTAGCTCCGCCAGCCGGACGAGGGCCCGCCGGCGCGCACCCGGACGGCGAGGTGGGAATCCTTCGAAGAGGAAGTGGTCGGTAGGAAGGCCGGAGCTCGTGAGGGCGGCGAGGACCGCGGATGCGCCGGGGATCGCCTCCACCGTGGCCCCGACTCGGAGCGCGGCTTTCACGAGAAGATAGGCCGGATCGGAGACGCCCGGAGTTCCGGCGTCGGTCACCAGGGCCATCGACTCTCCGGACTCGAGACGAGCGGCCAGACGGCCGGCCATTCGCGCCTCGTTGTGGGCATGAAAGGGCTCGAGGACGCGCGCCTCGATCCCGTGCCGGTCGAGAAGCTTCCGCACTTGACGCGTGTCCTCGGCGGCGATGCGATCCACTTTCCCGAGCACCTCGAGGGCGCGCAAGGTGATGTCATCCAGATTGCCGATCGGGGTGGCGACGATGTAGAGCACCCCTCTCCGTTCGTCCACTAGCTTCCCCAATCACGCGCATAGCGGAAGTCGAGCCCGACCGTCCTTGCCGACACCTTGGCGATGAGCGGCAGCCGCCGCTTGAATTGGGTGCCGCGGATGCGGCGAGCGACTTCCTCGACGAACTCGGCGTCGAGACCGTATTCCACGATCTCGGCTGGAGTGCGTCGTCGATCGACGAGAAGATAGAGCGCCTGATCGACCTCGTCGTAGCTGAAGCCGAAGTCGCCTTCGTCGGTTTGCCCGGGCCACAGCTCGGCGCTCGGCGGCTTGGCGATGATCGACTCGGGCAAGGCGAGAAAGCGGGCGACCGCCCGCACCTGGGTCTTGTAGAGATCTCCGAGCGGATTCAAGGAGCTGGCCAGGTCGCCGAAAAGGGTGCCGTAGCCGAGAAGCAGCTCGGTCTTGTTGCTGGTGCCGACAACCAGCGCTCGATCGCGCATCGAGCGATCGAAGAGAACGGCCATGCGCTGCCGGGCCATAAAATTTCCGCGCCTGAGCGCAGAAACTTGCGGGTCGGAGGCGAAGTAGGCTTCGACCAGGGGCTCGATGTCGACGAGCTCGGTCCGGATGCCGAGACCTCCCGCCAGCTCCTCGGCATCCTCGACCGCCCCCGCCTGCCGCCCCGATCCATAGGGCATGAGCACCCCGAGCACCGCGCCTGATCCCAGGGCGCGCGCGGCGAGAGTGGCGGCGAGGCTCGAGTCGATGCCGCCCGAGAGCCCGATGACCACGCGCTCGAACGCGGCCTTGCGGGTCTCCTCGCGCAAAAATCGGGTGAGCAGCTCAACGAGCGTGGCCGGATCGCCGATGAGCTCGCGCCGGAGCGCGGCGACCCGTCCTTCGCCGATTCTTGCCGACATCTTTCGCTTCCTCGTCCCTGCCGGCTCGCGCCGGCGAACCGATGGCGCGCGCCGATGACGCTCGAGCGTGAGCCGAGGATCCATCGCCCGCCGCCCTTTGGCTCATCGCTCGTGCATCCGCCCCGCTCGCCGCGCCTGTCGCTGCGCCGGGCGCTGCGCGCCGGGCGAGCGCGGCGCTCAAGGAACGCAGCGTGAGATGGGGATCTTCATCCCAAACATGATGCGAACGCGTGCGCTCGCGCAACACGTCGATCGGATCGATCTCCCCGTAGGTGAGAGCCTCGTCAAAGAGCGGAGATTCTGCACGTGGATTGCCATCGGGCCCCATGATCCGCGATCCACCCCAGAAGTTCACCCCGTCTTCGAAGCCGACCCGGTTGACGAAGATGACATGGACGCCATGCATCACCGCCAGAACCCGGATGAGATCGTGCCAGATCGACCCGACGCGCGATGCCTTCTCGCCGCCGGCTTCGCGCGTTGGGCTTGACGAGACGACGATGAGGAGCCGGGCTCCATCCTGCGCCATGACGTAGACCGTCGACAGGTGCCAGAGATCTTCGCAGATGAGGATTCCTGCCCGGCCGAAGGGACTGTCGAAGGCTTGGAGCTCACGGCCGCACGCCAGATAGCGCCCCTCGTCGAACATCCCATACGTTGGAAGGTAGATCTTGCGCTGCACCCACAACGGCCGCCCGCCGAGCCAGAAAGCCGCCGCGTTGTAAAGCCCCGCATCGGCTCCCTCCTCGACGAATCCGGCGATGATACCGATTCGCCGGCTCGCTTGAGCCAGAGGCTCGAAGTCCGGGCTCCCCACCGGCCGCGCCACTTCGCTTGCCAGGTCCTTGAGAAAGTAGCCGGTGAGCGCGAGCTCGGGAAAGACGACGAGCCGTGCGCCGGCATCGGCCGCTTGGGCGGCGAGGGCGGCCGCCTTCATGACATTGGCGCGAACGTTGCCGAGAACCGGCGTCGTCTGAGCGAGAGCCACTCCGAAACGCGCCTCGGTCGCCGCCGTTCTCTTCGTCTTCGCGCTTCCTCGATTCATCTCGTTCCCAGCATCATCGCGGTCCGCGCCGGAGCGCCGACCACCTCGGCGATCACGGCGGCGGCAGCCTGCACCGACTCACGATCGACGTCGAGATGGGTCACCGCCCGGATGAACTTGGTGGTGAACGCCACCAGGAGAACGCCGCGAGCCTTCAAGCGATCGACGATCTCGTCCGCCGAGAGCCCGGTCTTGGTGACATCGAAGAAGACAATGTTGGTCTCGACACCGGCCGGGTCGACGTCGATACCTGGAATATCGGCCAATGCAGTGGCCAGGGCGCGAGCATTGGCGTGATCCTCGGGCAACCTTTCCAGGTGATGATCCAAAGCATAGAGGCAGGCGGCGGCGAGTACCCCGACTTGACGCATTCCGCCCCCGAACTTCTTGCGCTCGCGCCGCGCCAGGTGAATCCAGGACGCTTCGCCGGCGAGCATCGAGCCGATCGGGGCCCCCAGTCCCTTGGTGAAGGAGACCATCACCGAATCTGCCAGCCGGCCGTAGGTGGCGAGTGGAACGCCGCTCGCCGCCGAGGCGTTCCAGAGTCTGGCGCCGTCGAGATGCAAGGCAAGGCCGTGGGCAGTGGCGAAGCTCCGCAGCTCTTCGATGATCGAGAGCGGCAGGACCCGACCGCCGGCGCGGTTGTGGGTGTTCTCGAGACAGACAAGCCGGCTGCGCGGATGATGGGGGTCGTCCGGTTGCAGACAGGGCTCGAGGTCGCGGGCGCGCAGTTGACCTCCTCCCGGTCCGGTGACCGCGCGGAGCTGCACTCCCGAGAGCGCCGATGCCGCACCTCCCTCGTAATTCCAGATGTGTGCTCCGGCCTCGAGAAGCACCTCGTCTCCGGGTCGCGTGTGACAGCGAATGGCCAGCTCGTTCCCCATCGTCCCCGAGGGAACGAAGAGCGCCGCTTCTTGGCCAAGGAGCGCAGCTACTCGCTCCTCGAGTCGCTTTACCGTCGGGTCGTCGCCATAGACGTCATCGCCGACTTCGGCTTCGGCGATGGCTTTGCGCATCCCGGGTGTCGGGCGTGTGACCGTGTCGCTTCGGAGGTCGGCAATCACTGGGCTCCTCCGAGCCTACGTCCAGCGCGGTCTTCGGGGTCGGCCGGCGAGGAGGGAAGATGCGGGAATGAATGGGTGAGCGGGAGTTTTCGCGTAGGGGCTCAGACCTGGGAGACCATCTCTTTGAGTTCCTTCGACACCTTGAACACAGGCACCTTGCGCGCCGGCACGCTCACCGGGTCCCCGGTTCGCGGGTTGCGGGCGACCCGAGACTTGCGGTCCTTCACCTTGAATGTGCCGAATCCCCGAATCTCGATGTGCTTTCCGGCACTCAAGGCCTTGACGACCGCATGCAGGAATTCGTCGACGGTGTCGGCAACGTCCTTCTTGGTCAGACCGATTTTCTCGGAGATCTCGTCCACGATATCCGCCTTGGTCATCACGCACCTCCTCAGGCAGCGGAGGCCTCCGGATCTCGGCCGGGGCCGACTGTGGTCGCGAGGCCACCGTAACCTACACTGGGTACGGGGGTTCGGTCAACCGACGGACTTTTCGAAGAGACCGGGGATCGCCCGCACCCCCCGCACCCTTCCCGACCTCCAACCGGCGATCGATGGGTTGGTCTTCGTGATCCCTTGCGGTTCGGGTTGAGACGGCCTTGTGTGCCACGGATTGGCTCGGCAACGGGATGGGTGTGGGTTCTTGCTCTCAGACGAGGCGTCCCACCGTTAAGCGGTGTTCTCCCCGGCCATTGACTCGCGGGGACGCATCTGCTATACTCACGTTCGTGAGAGGAGCGCAGAGCAACGTCCCTGCCTCCTTCGTGAACACCCCGCTTCGAGCATAGCGCAATACTTCGAGCATCTGCCGAGCCGGCAGAGTGGGGTTTACGATTAAGGCGGGGACTCCTCTCGCAATTTTTTTTG
>JBIOUT010000364.1:0-3364 GCA_044867365.1 Candidatus Eiseniibacteriota bacterium
CCGCCGATGAAGCCCGTGGACAGGAAGCGCACCAATCGATGAGGTGGTGCCGGCTCGCATTCCATGAGCTCGAAGATCCGGCGCATGTGGGTGACGTGGGTCAGCTCTTCGACCGACTGGCGGGCGAAGAAGCGGGCGGCCTCGATGTCGGGCGCATGATAGAGCCAGTGCCCGCACTGGATGCCGGTGACCTCGCCATAGAGGAACTGGCTGAAGATGAAGCGCAGCAGCTCACGATCGCGCGGCAGCTCGAGGCGCGCGCCGTTGAAATCGAAGCTCATCTCCTGGCGTGTGAGAAGCATCGTCCTATCTCGGAGATGGGATCGCCGGATGACCGGCCGAGCGGCTCATGTCCCTGCTCTCTGCCGATCGCTCGCCAGCGCCTCGACCCCCTCCCAGGCGACAAGCACCGGCTCCGCCGATCGCTCGAGCTGCTCATCCGGCGCACCGGCGAGCTTGAGGGCCCGCTCGAGCGCCGGCAGGTCGCCGACGTGACGCATTCCATGAGGGCAGGCCGGCGATCCCTTCGGCCGCCAGACCATGCCGTTGAAATCGCTCCCGAGGACCACGGCTTGCGATCGCGTCACCTCGCTCAATCGCTTGAAATGGGCGACATAGCCATCGATCGTGCCGGGAACGAATCCCGGCGGCCGCCGGTCACTTTCGACCCCCAGGAGGCGGCGCCACAAGGTTACCCCGATGACCCCCCGGCGCTCGACGATCGCCCGGGCCTGATCATCGCCGATGTTCCTCTCCGACGGCCAGAGGGGGCGACTCCCGGTATGAGTGACCAGGAGCGGGGTCGAGTCGCTGCGGGTCAACTCCACCACATCGGCGAAGGTTCGATCGCTGGCATGGGCAAGATCGATCATCATTCCGAGCTTTTGCATTTCTCGCACCACTTCCGTTCCCAGGTGGGATAAGCCGCGGCGATTGAGCCATATTCTCCCGTCCCGGTCGCGTGCATCCCCCTCTCGGCGCCGAGAAACGAATGCATAGTTCGGTCCATCGAGCAGGTGCCGGGAAGCGGCGGCGCCGGCGAGCGCGTTGTCGCGGAGGTGGGCCAGCGTGATCACCCGGACGCCTGCGGTGTGAAGCGCCAGAACATCTTCGGGCGCCGCGATGCCATGGCCGCCCTCGATCTGGAGGACGAAGGCGGTGCGACCGGAGGCGATGATCCGCCGCGCCTCGGCCGGAGACCGCGCGACGGCGATTTGATCTTCGCGGATCTGCGCCCAACGAGACACCGCCTCCGCCTGGCGCATGAGCTCGCGCAGGTGACCGCGACCGCGATGGAGAAAGGGCGGCGAGTAGAGAGCCACCACCGCGAGCCCGATCCCCGCAGCGATCCAACCGGCGATCGAAACCTGATTTGTGAGGATGTCGCCCGGACGCCTTGCCAGCAGGGTCTCGTCCGGACGCCCGGCCAACGTTGTCTCGTCCGGTCGCCCGCGAAAGAAGAAGAGCGACTCGCGCATCAAGGCATGGACGTGACAGTCGACGCGAGTCATGAGCTCTTCGCCGAGCGCCGGTCGAGGACGATCTCCCGCACCGCCGCCGACCATCCCGCCGGGCCCGGTCGTGGCGCCCGTTGCGCGGCCGGGAGACCGTGCAAAAGCACGGGATCAATATTGCCGCCCGGACGCGGTACGATCACTGCGACGTCGGCTTCGCGCAGAAGTGGAAGATCATGCTCCGAGTCGCCGAGCGCGACGGTGCGGAACCGGAGGTCGCGGTGTGCGTCGAGCCAGCGCCGCACAATCCGCATGGCACGACCCTTGTCGGTCCGACCGTGCAGATGATGGAAGCGGCCGCCGCGAGTGATCGCCAGTCCGCGCCGTGCGAGCACTCGGCGAATCGCCGATTGATGGGACCGAGGGTCGGCGGTGAAGACGAAGGGCTCGTCGAATTCGCGCTCCTGCGCCCGCTCCGCTTCTCCCCGACTGAGCCCCGTGAGTTTCGCGATCTCGCGCGCCGTCATCTCGCCGAAACCCCAAACTTCACCTCTCATGATTCGCTGGATCTCGGCGAATCCCGCCCGCACCTGAGTGATGGGAGAAGCAAGAACCACGAGCTTTCCGTCTCTCGTTCGCCGAATGACCGGCGAGCGGCTGCGGTCCGCCAACGAGATGCTCCCGGGCGGCAGAAGAATCGCCGCTCCGCTCTCGATGATTGCCGGTAGCTTGACCCCGAGCGAAGCGTAGAGGTTCCGGACCTCCGCTCGTGTTTTGCTGGTCGAGAGAACGACGGGAATCCCCTTGCGCACCAAACGACGCAAGATGGAGCGCGAAGGACCGGGGCGGTAGGTGCGCGGGTCGAGAATGCACCCATCGACATCGGTGAAGATCGCAACGGGAGGGGCTCCGGGCGCGCTCCGCGTGGCGAGCGTTCGGGGCTTGGGTGGGGTCTCAGGCGTTGTTGTCGCTCTCGACCGCCTCGTAGAGGTCATCGAGAAAACCGGGGATCGCCGAATCCACCCGGGCCCAATTCGAGATGAGCGGCATCCCCAGCGGATCCTCGATCACCTCGGCGGCGGCGACCTGGATCGCCTTGGCGAACGCTTCGGCGGCGATTCCCTCCGCGTGGCGATCGAACTGCAGGCCGTTGATCGCCGCATCATGGTCGTAACGGGCGATCTGATCCTGGGCCATGCGCAGATAGGCGGACCGCAGGCTGTGGAAGAAGCCGTCCGAGATGCTGATTCCTTCCTGGGTGAGAGTCCGAAACAGGGACTTGGCGATGTCGATCGCCATCTTCATCAAACCCGCTTCCATATCCATGATGTTGAGCAATTGGTGTTTGTGATCATAGGTCTCGGCGATATCCACCTCACAGATGCGGCGAATGGCGACGTTGCGATACACCTCTCCCAGGATTCCGATCTCGAGACCCCAGTCACCCGGAATGCGAACGATTCGCGCGAGCTCGGTGTCGATGGCGAATTCCCCAGCCAGGGGGTAACGGAACGAATCGAGATAGACGAGATACGGGTGGTAACCGATGAACTTCTGCAGCGTGCGCACCAGAGGAGTGAAGAAGAGCCGGGTCACCCGCCCGTGGAGTCGATCGGTGACGCGCGCGTAGAAACCCTTGGCGAATTCGTAAGGCAGGGTGGGATTGGCCACCGGGAAGCAAAGCCGCGCCAGCATCTTCTTTGAGTAGGTCAGAATGTCGGCGTCGTGCAGAACGATGGTGCGGCAGGTCTTGTCGCCGAGAATGAACCCGAACGCCGTCCAGACACCGCGACCCTTCCCGGGCGGCCCGGGTCCGATGTTCTGTTTCTCGAGCTGGCCGAAGAGCGCCTGGACCCGTGGTCCATCGAGCCAGACGATCTTTACCGGCTGCGGCAGCACCTTGAAGAATT
>JBIOUT010000365.1:0-3935 GCA_044867365.1 Candidatus Eiseniibacteriota bacterium
CCCAGGCACGTGAGATCCGGCGTCACCCCGAGGAGACCCTGCGCTCCTCCTGGGCCCAGGCGGAAGCCCGTGATGACCTCGTCGAAGATCAGCACCGCTCCGTGCGAGTCGCACAGCTCCCGAACCCCCTCCAGGAAGCCCTCGACCATTGAGGGCGTTCTCGTAGTAGCTCCTCTTGTCGAATGTGTTGTTTCCGATGACGAGCAACACGTCATTGCGCAGGTCGGTGGTGAACGTGTAGTGAAGGCCGCCGTGGTTATCGCGAACCCCGTTCTCCTGATTGTCGTACGACTCGACGTCGTAGTAGTAGGTCTGGTTGATGGCCAGGCCGTTGATCGGGACGCCGTGCGAGGTGACCAGATTGGAATCGAGGATCTCCTGGCCGAGCGCCGGAGTGGTCCCGTAGTACACCTTGGAGTTGGCTGCCGAGGAGGTGAGCCAGGTGATGGTCACTGCGTCCTGGCTCAAGTTGGCCGCATGCACGTTGGTGATGGTGGGAGCGCTCAGGTTGACTTGCGCGTGGGCGACGACCGGCCCTGGATCATTGTAGGTGACCGTGATGACGTCGCCGTCGCTCACCTGAAGCTCCCCGTCACCCCCCGGGGCGTCGAGGGAGACCGGGATCGATCCGTTGAAGGTCCCGTTGGCACCGGTGAGGCTGACCGTCTCTGGGAAGGTTTCGGTGTCGGAGCTGACGGCCACCGAGAGCGGACCGCTGGCATTGGAGTCCGTCACCCGGATCCCAATCGTATCGCCCGCGCCGTAGGTCGTTTGATCGAGCTGGACGATGGCCGAGCCCACCGCCAGACCACCGGTCACCACCAGGGCGAACGGTTGCGGGCCGAAGGCGACATTGGCCGCGTCGACGCGGAAGGTCCAGGTCCCGGTTTGCGGGACATTCCGCTGCACGCACTCCTCGACGTTGACCGCGTCGGCGACTCCACCCGAGATGGATTGACCGCCGGAATAGAAGTTCCCCAGATAGGTCGTCACCCCAACGGTGGCCGAGAGATTGAGGTTATTCACCAGGTTGAGGGTCGCCGCCGGCGTCGAGGGATAGTCGGTCCAGACGAGAGTCGCTTCGAGCGGGATCGCCGCATCCACGACCTCGAGCTGGAATTCGACGAACTCCCCGGTGAGAAGTCCGGCGGTGAAATCGATGAGCGCAGTCTTGCGGGTGTCACCGGCGAAGTAGAGGACATCGTCATCGAGGATCCGTCCCCAGCCGATCCGGTTGCTCGGGATGGTGAACCCACCGACGGCCGGGTCGCCCGAGTTGACCGCCATCGCCTTGACCAGTGCCGCCGACGGCTCGAAGCCGTTGGCCGGCACCTCGATCCCGGTGGGATACCAGCCCTCGGCGCAGTACTGGCGGAGCAAAGCGGCGGCTCCCGCGGCGGAGGGCGTGGCCATGCTGGTGCCCGACAGGAACTGATAGCCGGTGTCGCTGCCGCCGTAGGCGCTCGACAGGTTAACGCCCGGAGCGCAGAGAGTGGGCTTGAAGCGTCCGTCATCGGCGGGCCCGCCCGATGTGAACGTGGCGAAGGTGTTGGCCCCGGTGCCGTTCCCCGTTGCCCCCACGGACACGCAGTCTTTGGCGGTCGCCGGGCTCCCGACCAATCCGTTGCCGCCGTCGTTGCCGTTGGCCATGAAGACCAAGAAATCCTTGTGGTCCCACATGAACTGGTCGAGGTTCATCGACCGGAAGTCGTAATCGCCAGCGACCGGGTTGCCCCAGGAGTTGCTCATGATCCGGGCGGCGCCACCGGCGTTCCCGGTGTAGGGAAGAATGAAGAGGTCGTTGAGGTCGACAGGAGTGTAGATGGAATTCGGGGTCGCGCCACCTCCGTCGCAGAAGTAGAGCTTGGACTTGAGGGCCATCCCGTCACGCGTGTCGACTCCGGTCGGGGAGTCGTCGCCGGTGACCGTGCCGCCGGTGTGGGTGCCGTGATATACGTTGGCCGCCTCGTCACCGAAGGTGATGATCGAGTTCGAGGGATCCGATTTGACGTAAGCGATGATCTTGCGGTGGGTCGGGTAATTGCCGAAACCCAGGATCGGAACCAGAGGATCGGAGAACTGCTGGTGAGTGGTGCGCACTCCCGAGTCGCAGGTGGAGACGACTTGCCCTTCGCCGCGAATCCCCATGTCCCAGACCCGGCGGTTGTTGAGCTGGAAGGTCTGCACCACCCATTGCGCCTGGTTGTTGAAGAGCTGCAGAGGATGCCAGGGCTCGATCCACGCCACCGAAATCTCGCGGGCGATGGCCGCGAGCTGATCGCTCGCCGCCTGGAAGCGAATGAGCTGGTTGCGCCCATGCGAGCTCTCGACGATGGCGCCTCCCCCGGTGCGGATCGCCGCCTCGGCCGCCGCCGTCGGCTCGCCGTCGAAGACTTGCAGGATGTAATCGCTTCTCTCCAGCCCCGGCTTCATCTCTTCCGCTGCGCTCAGCTTGTAGGCCGGCTGATAGGTGCCCACCCAGCGCACCGCCTGAAGGCTGCTTGCCGCTTCCTTGCCGCCGGCGGGAAGCCGGACCACGAACGCATAATCGGGTAGATAAGCGAAGATGCGGCCGCCGATCGCTTCCAGTTCCCGCTTCCAACTTTCCTCGATTGGACCGGCGAACTGGACGATGAAATAGCCGGCCTCGCCGCCGGTCAAGTCGCGCCGCAACGCTTGCGGAATCGGCGGCTCACCGACCCGGGTGTCAATGCGAATCCCATTGGCGAGCATCACCTGATGGGACTCGCGAGCCGTTTCGCTCGAGCGCCCTCGCTTGACGTTGATCCAATCGAGCGCCCCGGCCGCCGCCGGAGATGCTCCCGGTGACGCAGCCCTCGATGTGGCGTCCGCAGAGGAGACCGCAGAGGAGACCGCGGCGGCGAACCCGGAGCGAGTCGAGGCGGTGACGCTCGAGTCCGAGACGAAGCTCACGATGAGGGAGCCGGCGAAGGCAATGCTCAGGGCAGCCAGGTCGCGGGGCCGAAGGAAACGGAACATGACTCCTCCGATGGCTAGACTGGGCACCGGCGGGGGGCGCGGGTGCTCTTGAGGAATGAGGAATGTGGCATAGTGATCAAGCGGCAATCTTCAGTATATCAATGGACACCGCTCGATTCAATGAAGGATAGACGGGAGGTCTCGGACTCATGTCGCGCTCTGCATCGGCCGCCGCCCCGCTCATCGATCTGAGCCCTCGGCTTTCTCCAGCGACGCGGGTCTGGCCGGGAGATCAGCCGCTCCTCATCCGATGGACCCAGCGTCTTGCCGAGGGGCACTCGACCAATCTCTCCGCCGTCACCCTCACTCCCCATCTAGGTGCTCACGCCGACGCGCCGCTCCACCTCCTCGACCGCGGGGCGGACGCGAGTGAGATGAGCCTTCATCCCTTTCTCGGCCCGGCCTTGGTCGTCGATCTGATCGGCATGCGGGAAGTGACCGCGGACGCGCTCGGCCGATTGAATCTCGAGCGCGGAAGTCGGTTGCTTCTTCGCACCCGATCGACGGCGGCAACGGTGGCAAGCTCCGGCGAGCCCGCCTTCCTCACGCCCGATGCGGCGGAATGTCTGGTGCGATCAGGAGTGATCTTGGTCGGAGTCGACACTCCCTCGGTAGATGCGGCGGACGACTCGAGCCTTCCGGTTCATCGGGTACTCCTCGGCGAAGGGGTGGCGATCCTCGAGGGGCTCGAGCTCGGCGAAGTGGAGCCCGGGAGATACGAGCTCATCGCGCTGCCGCTCGCCCTCGCCGGGGTCGAGGCTTCCCCGGTGCGCGCGGTGCTGCGCCCGCTCGGGCCCATCGCCGGGGCCATCGCCGGGGACTAGGCCTCTTGCGGCGATAGTGGTCAAGCGGTAGGGTTCAGCCGACGGCCCCTCTTCTTCCCCCGAAGAGAGAGAATTCCATGGAAAGGCGCGAATTCCTGATTCGAGTGATCA
>JBIOUT010000366.1:0-7610 GCA_044867365.1 Candidatus Eiseniibacteriota bacterium
TGGATCCGCCGCCGTTCGATGAGCGCCGCGAGCATCGATACGATCTCAGGGGCGCTGCTCCGGTCGAGCCCCTCGATCACCGGCAGCGCCGCCTCCTCGAGGAGCTCTTCCTCGGCCTCTCGCGCCAGATAAGGCAGGGCGCGCGCCAGATGCTCGAGGGCCTGCAGTGGATCGACGGCGGCCTCTCCCGCGGTGCGTGCCCGCAGCCCCGCGATCCAGTGGAGCCGGGGATCCTCCGGGAAACGGCCGAGCATCTCTTCGAGAATGTCATCGCCGATGGCCGCGGGATCGGCGCGTGCTGCGCGCACGATGAGCGGGATCAGGCGATCGCCGGGCAGCCAATCGGCGTTCCGCCGCGCCACATCGATGAGCAACGCGTAGCGACCGTCCTGATTCAAGCGCTCGAGAAGACGATCGAGACCCGCCGCCGCCGCCGCCCGGTCACCGGCCCGCGCCTCGAGGAGAGCGAGGAGGTAATGGAGTCGCGGATGAACCCCGCGTTCCGGGAGTCGCACCCGGGCGGCGGCAATTGCCTCCTCGAGCTCCGGCCCGGCCAGCGCGGCGGCGATCCGCTCCAGAGCATCGAGGGCTTGGTGATCGAGGTTCGCCTCTTCCCGCAGTCGATCGAGAGTGTTGGCAAGCTCGGCGGTCAGGCTCATCAGCTTCGGAAAGGATCCAGGGGTCGGATGCTCGGCAATCGGGGGAAGACCCACAACGAAAGAAGCCTTAGGATAGCGGCTACCGGGCGAGAGGGTCCACCTCCGAGCCACCCTCGGAGGCAGGTCGGAGCTGTGATAACTTCTTCCGTATGGGCTTTCCCGAGGGTCCCCCAGATTGCGGGTTGGAACGACGAGGGGAAGGGTCGAGCGTTTGGTTCGCACTCCAATCATAGCCTCAGCGCTTGCGCTGGGCTTCGCCCTGGGCCTGGTCTTAATGGCCTGCCAGGACGAGAATTCGGTTGCTCCTCCCGATGATCAGGGCGGTCCTCCGCCGATAGATCTCAGCGCCTTCACCGGTTGCTGGCACGTGACCAGCACCGCCGACGGCATTCGCACCGGTCCTCAGGGCTGCCGCGCCGCGCTCGACAGCGTCATGGCGCTCCTCACCATTGTCGCCGGAGACAGCGTCTTTGCTCGCATCGACACCGTCACCCATCTCACGTTCGTCGAACCCTATCGCGGCACCGGAGACTTCGCCGGCACCGATGTGCGCGGGCTCAAGGGCGGCACGGTGAAGGCGGTCTATCACCACAATGCCGGTTCCTGCCAACTGACGACGAGGATCTCGGGATCGATCAACGCCCAGGAGGAGGACAGCCAGTTCGAGGCCTTCTACACCGTCTTGATTCATTTCGAGGGCGACGACTCCTGCGCCACCGGCGACTGCGGTAGCTACATCACCTTCCATGGCGTGCGGCGGCCCGACGCGAGATGCGAGGCGCCCCGCTGAATGTGCGTTCTCATCCTCCATCACCGCTTGATTCCGGGATATCCGGTGGTGGTGGCGGCAAACCGTGATGAAGCCCGCGACCGCCCGAGCGATCCGCCCTTTCTCTGGACGCAAGGGATCATCGCCCCGCGCGACCGGCGAGCCGGCGGCACCTGGATCGGCCTCAACCGCCACGGACTCTTCGCCGGCATCACCAATCGGTCGCGGGAGCCGCACGATCCCGCACGTGCGTCGCGCGGCGAGCTGGTGGTCGAGGCTCTCAGCGCCCCCGCGGCGAGAGCCGCGGTCCAGCGGGTGGAGCGTGCGGCCTTCGCTTCTCCGCGGAACGCCTTCAACCTGCTGATCGCCGATGGCCGTGAGGTCTTTCTCCTCACCGGTGGTCAGAGCGGGATCACCGCTCGCCCCCTGTCCTCCGGGACCCATGTCCTCACCAATGAGCACGAGCTCGGGCGGCTCGACCTCGGCGATCTGAAGCCGCCGAGCGATCTCGATGCGGCGCTCGATCGGCTCCGCGTCATCTGCCAGGATCACGGGTCACACGGCTATAGCCTCTGCAAGCATGGCGAGCGCTTCGGGACCGTGTCGTCGGTGCTCATCGCCGCCGGGGAGAGCGAAAACACCGACCGCTTCGCCTTTGCCGACGGCCTCCCCTGCCAGAACGCTCACGTCGATCTGCGCGAACAGGTGCTGGCGCTACGGAGCGTACCGCGCTGACATGATGTTCAGGATCGGCATTCTCGCCGGTGCGATCCTCGTTCTCGGGCTTGCAGGCTCTCCACTGACGGCCGCCGCCGATGACAGGCATGAAGTCATCATCAGCCTGGGGAAACCCGATAACGAAGCGCAGCTGCTCATCGTTCCCGACCCCCTGATCATCGGGCGCGATCGCCCTGGCGCCGCTGCCTGGCGGCTCGATGATGCGGCTCGCCAAATCGCGCAGGGATTCGAGGTCCAATTCGACTCCGGATCCCCATTCGCCGGCGAGTCGGCGACCGCCGCCTCCGACACGGTGATCTCCCTCGGCCCCTTGCGCCAGCCGCTCGAGCTCGGGAGCTACCGCTACTCGGTTCGGCTCCTGGGCGGCGGCGAGGGCCCGGTGGGCGAAAGACGGGGGACGGTGGAGATCCGCGACACGAGCGGCATTTCCCCTAAGGCCTACCTCTTCGCCGGAGCGATCGGAGTGGTTCTTCTTCTCGCCAACTACCTCGACCGAAACCCTCTCACTCGCAGCTACGAGCACAACGAGATCTAGCGAACCGGACGCACCGGTGCTAGAATGAGTACAAGCAACAAAGGTCGCACCTGCGGCGGCTGAGCACGACCGCGACTCGCAAGGGCGCGGTCGTTTCGCAACGCTCGCGCCCCCCGGCAAGGTGGCCGCTCGCTTGGTGCAGGCCGAGGAGAGGGCAAAATTAGCGGCGCGGAGAGTGTTCGAAGTGTTGAACGCCCGCGCCCGACTGATTAATCCCCGTTACACCGGCGGGTCATCGCCCCCTCGCCGGGATTATCCCGCTTCCAGTTAACTGACGGTTTGGTCGACTCTTAGCGCCACCATCGCGGGGTTGGCGGGTCCCCACCCGCATCTGGTACGAACCATGCTCAGTCCCAAGGTGACGGGTTTATCCGGGAAACAGCACCCAGCCGAAAGCCGGTTCTGAGGGGCTGATCCAACAAGCAACCCGACAGGCCAACCACCTGGTAGGGAGATGTAGTGGGGCTCAAGACCCAACCCGAGTTCAAAGCCGGTCAAGAATCAGCCGGACCGACAGAGGTAGGGGTGGAGAGGAGGCGGTCTCCAATGCTACAGGCGATTGAACCCAGTACAGAGGAAAGCGAACGGAAACTGAAGTGGGATACGTTTCTCGATGCGTACTCGACCTATCTGCGCGACCCAAGCCCGATCAATGCAGCGGCGCTGCACTTGGCAGGGGTGGCGGTGGAGACGACCGACGAGACATTCTCACTCGAGGCTTTCGAGGTCCGACTGGGTTGGAACTTGAGCCTGGCCAAGCCGTGACGATGATTCAGCGCTCTTCTCGGGTTGATCATCTTGAAGTCCTGACCGCCGAGCCCCTGCGAGGGGCTTGGCCCGTTTCCCGCTGCGAGCTCCTTTCCACCCGCGATCTCGCTTCCCGCCGCGATTCTCGATTCGCCGGGGCATAATCCCCACCCCGGTTCCCCCACCTCCCGCATCATCGTCCTTCCGTCCCGTCCACTCTTCCGTTCCCCCTTCATGCAAAGGGCGAAGCCTCTTGCTAACCTGTCCGCCTGCTTGCGATCTGCACTCGGTCGCGCATCGCCGTCTTTCCCGGGCGAATGGACTGGAATGCTCGGCTGGAGGAATTCACTGGTGGCCGGAACGACACTCAACCCGAGCGCCCTCTCGCACTGGGCGGCGGGAGGGACCAGCAGCGTCGCCTGGACGACCACGCTGCGCGGCACCTTCAAGCAAGTGGAGCCGGGCTTCACCTGGCGCCATCAGGGAAACATCGAGTATGGCTCCTCAAGCAGGAGGGGGAGGATCTGCGGAAATCGGTCGACCTGATCGAAGGAGAGACGATCACCGATGTCTTTCGCGGCTATGCCATCAACGAGGACGAAGAGGATATGACGTTGACCTTCACCGATTGCAACGGCAACCCCGCCTGCGACAAGACCAAGATCGAGACCGGCCTCGAATCGATCACCGAGTATGAGAAGAAGCTGGCGGAAACGACCGCGCTCACGTCCAAGCTCGCTCTCTTCTTTCCTTCGAACAACCCGACGAGCTGGACGTGAGCACGAGGAGCGATCTCACCATCAAGGCGGTCAGTATCGTAAATGTCAATGTCGGGCTCGAGCTGCTCCTCGACAAGGACGTGATCGAAAGCTCCAGGTCAAGCAGGTTCTGGGGCTGGGCGTGAGCTTCAACCTGTTCTGATCGGAGACTCGCCCCTCACGCGAGCAGGCGGCCCAGCAGAGCCGGATCCACGTTGCCGCCGCTCACCATGGCCCCGACTCGCGTCCCGCGCACCCGCCCGCTGAGCACTGCGGCGGGCGCCACCGCCCCGGTCGGCTCCGCCACCACCTTGGCCCGGGTGAGGAGGAGGCGCATCGCCTCGACCACATCCGCTTCGGAGACGGTCACCATGTCCTCGACATGGGTGCGGATGATCTCCCAGTTGAGCTCCCCGAGCTCGAGATTGCGGATCCCGTCGGCGATGGTCTCCGGGAGATCGATGCGGATCCGCTGGCCGGCGCGAAAGGATCGGTTGGCGTCATTCGCCGCCTCGGTCTCGACCCCGATGATGCGCACGGAGGGAGCGAGGAGCCGGGCGGCGAGCGCGGCGCCGCCAATGAGCCCGCCGCCGCCGACCGGCACGGCGAGGACGTCGATTCCGGGGGCATCTTCGAGGAGCTCGGCGGTGGCTGTCGCCTGACCTTCGATGATGCGCAGATGATCGTAGGGGGGAACGAAGACCGCCCCCGTCGAAGCGATCTCCTGGGCGCGACGCAGCCGCTCGGCGGAAGATCGCCCGGCGACCTCGACTCGAGCCCCATATTCCCGGATGGCCGCCGCCTTGACCTCGGCGATGTCCTCGGGGACGACGACCGTGGCCGGAACTCCGAGCTCCTGGGCGGCGAGCGCCACCGCCTGGCCGTGATTACCCGAGGACGCGGTGACTACTCCCCGAGCCCGCTCGGCGGCGTTGAGCTCAAGCAGAAAGTTGAGGGCGCCGCGGATCTTGAAAGACCCGCCGCGCTGCAGGTGCTCGCCTTTGAGGACAAGGGCGGTGCCCGCGATCCGATCGAGAAGGCGGCTCCGCACGAGCGGTGTGCGATGGATGCGACCCGCCAGCCGGGCGCTCACCTCGGCCAGACGGGCCGAGGTCAGGCCGGCCGATGTCATGCCGGCCGACCCCGCCGCGCTCAAATCGCCGCCGATCACTTGGCGAGCACGAGCTTTCCCTTGGACGCACCGGACGGGGTTGCGATCTCGTAGAAGTAGACGCCGCTTCCCATCGACTGGCCGCGATCCCCGCGGCCGTCCCAGAGGAGCGAGTGCGAGCCGGGAGTGCCGATTCCCTCGTAAAGGGTACGGACGAGTCGGCCTCCTACATCGAAGATGCGCACTCCGATGCGCTCACCCGGATTGCCGGAAGCGCCCACGAGATCGAAGCGAATGGTGGTCGCCGGGTTGAAGGGATTAG
Source organism: Candidatus Eiseniibacteriota bacterium (assembly GCA_044867365.1). GTDB lineage: Bacteria > Eisenbacteria > RBG-16-71-46 > CAVPCR01 > CAVPCR01 > JBIOUT01. Next base: position 5,640 of record JBIOUT010000366.1, read on the forward strand.
GGGTGGCGCCCTCGACGACGAGCGCGAGCGGCCCATAATCGGCGGCCGGGGCTCCCTCGCCATGGCCATGGCCATGGCCGTGACCATGGTCGCCCTCGTGCCCTCGATCACCCAATTCTCCTGCGGCCAGAGGCTCGATGCCATTCGGCGGCAGCTCCTCGAAGAACTTGGCGCGCACGCGGAAATGCTCTCGCCCGCGGGCGATCGTTCCGGTGTCGACGACTCGAAGGCGCCAGGTTCCCGGAGAAGGAGCCTCGATGAGGGCGAGTTCGGGGCTCCGCAAGCTCTCGCCGCCTTCGAAGTGGCTCTGACCGGGAGCCCGTAGGAGAAGATCCAGATCGCGTGTCGGCCACTCTTGCCAGTCGCGATCCCAGCTGAGGACGACACCGAGCCCTGCCAGATCCTCCGGCACCTCGATCTCTTCCTCCCAGGAACCGTTTCGGCGGAGCGAGCCCCGCATCGAGAGATCGAAGCGCACTCGCTCGCTCGTGGCTTGGGCGCGGAACTCGGCCGACACCGGTCCGACATTGCTCAAGTCGGCGGCGAAGCAGACACGAATCACCCCGGGCTCGGGTGCGGGATAACCGAAGGTGACGGGCTCGAGCAAATTGGCCCCGAAGACATAGTCGTCGGCGCCGCCTCGCTTGGCCGAGTGGACGACGACGGACATTCCGTCGCCGAAAACCGGATTCTGCGTGTCGGAGACGTGCTCTGCCGGGAAGGTGAAATCGATGCGCGTCACGCCCTCGACGACCTTGATCAAGAAGGTGCGGGTTTCGCCGGGCCCCAGGTCTCCGCTCGAGCCGCTGACCGAGCCATTGCGCCCCAGATTGCCGAGCTCGATGCCGCGGGTGCTCGCATCCCGCGCCGGCGGCCTGCTTCCCTGGCCGGCGGCGAGGAGCCTGAAGGCTTCTGGAAGGCGAAGGAACCCCTTCCCTTGCTCGACCTCGCGCAGGCGATTGAAGCTCGCGATGGGATCGGCGGAACGCATGAGCACATTCGCCACCCAGGGCGCCTGGTGAGGCCGTCCGATCGAGCGGCCGTAAGCGACGACGAGGGCCGCCGCCCCGGAGAGGGTCGGGGTCGCGAACGACGTGCCGGCGCCAAAACCGTATCCGGGCTGGTCGTTGACGCCGTCCTGGTCGGTGTCTTCGAGGGTGGCGGAGAAGTTGAGGAATGCGGTGGCCAGAACGTCGGGCTTGACTCGACCGTCCCCGGTAAGGCCGCGGGCGCTGAAGGCGATGACCTGGAGGAAATCGTGCGGATAGACGATCCCACCGATCCCGGGCGGTGCCTGGGGGAAGAATAGATCGGCCGCCACCCGGGTGTGCACAGGATCGACGGCGCCGCCGGCGGCGAGGGCGGTGAACGAGTTCGCCGGAGTTCCGGTGGTGGTGAGCGCGGGCCCCGAGTTGCCGGCGGCGGCGACCACCGTGATACCGGCGGCGGAAGCGACGTCGACGATGCGATCGACGATATCGCGCCCGTCGAAGAGGCTCGGCCCACCCAGGCTCAGGTTGATGACGTCGGCGTCCAACTGGCCCCTCCGCTTCATGCGGATCACCCGGTCGATCGCCTCCGCTACTCGCGCGTCGGGAGCGTCTCCGCCGTCATAAGGGAAAACTTTGATTCCGAAGAGCGATGCCCCCGGCGCCGTCCCCTTCAGGGACACGCGAGCGGTCACCGAATCGACAAAAGCGATCGACTCCGGGCTGTAGAGCTCGAGCGCCTGAGCGAAGCGGCTCTTGGGTGGGATCAGGAGGTCGGCGTGACCGGCGATGAGGCCCGAGACGAACGTCCCATGCTCATGGTTCTGGATCGCGTCCCAGTCGAAGTGGCGGCCGTCGGGCTGGCCGTCCTGATTGCGATCGATGAGCTCTTCCTCCGCCGCAGGAACCAGATTGAAGCCGCCGACGACGCTCCCGGCGATCAAGGGATGCCCGGGGAAGATGCCGGTGTCCACCACCACGA
>JBIOUT010000367.1:0-16817 GCA_044867365.1 Candidatus Eiseniibacteriota bacterium
ATCGAAAGCGGCCCAGGCCTGCACCGCCCGAAAGACCAGAGCGACCCCGAGAGCCGGGGCGAGAAGAGGAAGAGTGAGCGAGGCAAAGCGACGCCAGACGCCGATTCCATCCACCCGGGCGGCCTCCCCGATGGAATCTGGAATTCCCGCAAGCCCCGCGAGGAGGAGGATGGCGACGAAAGGCGTCGTCTTCCATACGTCGGCGGCGATGAGGGCCGCCATCGCCAGCCGCGGCTCGGCCAGCCAGGCGAGCGGCTGATCAATGACCCGGAGACGCGAGAGAAGGTCGTTCACCACCCCGAACGAGTCATTGAAGATCCAGCTCCACGCCAACGCCATCACCGCGGTCGGCATGGCCCAGGGCAGCATGACGATCGCCCGCACCTGGCGCCGCCCGGGGAAGGGCCGCCAGAGGAGGAGCGCCACCCCGAGCCCAAGCAATCCCTCGAGAATCACGGAGACCGCAGTGAAGACCGTCGTGTTGAGAAGCGCGGTCGAAAAGCGTGAGTCGCCGAGAAGCTCCAGATAAGAGAGCGGCCCGCGCCAATCGATGCGGAACCCGGTGGGAAGCCCGTAGGCGGCGAAAGAGAGACCGACCACCCGAAGAATGGGATAGCCGACGACAAGGGCGAGAAGCAGAGCGGCAGGAAGAAGTGTGACCGCAGTCTCTCGCTTCATGGCATGCGCTCCGCCCGAGTGCGCGAGGCGAGGAGCCGCCGGGTCTCCTTCGCCGCAGCCGCCAATGCCTCATCGACCGACTGCCGTCCCGCGATTGCTGCACTCAGCCGGCGCTGCAAGATGTCGGAGACCCGAGGATAATCAACGAGGGCGGGGCGCGTCACCGCGCCCTCGTGCAAGGCGAGTACGGTGTGAAGAAACGGATTGGCGGCGAGGAGGGCGCTATCGGCATAGGCGGTGCGAAGCGCCGGCGCATAGCCGGTCGGCGCACAGTACCCGCGCTGCGAAGCGAGGCTTGTCGCATGACGAATGAAGGCGAGGGCGAGCTCCGGGTTTCTCGAGAAGGCGGAGATCCCCAGACCCCACCCGCCGAGGGTAGCCGCAGAGCGGCCTTGCGGGGCGGCAACCATGGATCGCGCTCCTAGCCGCCCGCGGAGCGGGGAATCCGCTGCCTGCGCCAGACGCCATGCATAGGGCCAGTTGCGCATGAAGACAGCGCGGCCGTCCTGGAAGACTCGGCGGGACTCTTCCTCCTGGTAGCTCGACACCCCGGGAGGCGAGATCCCGCCTGGGGCACGGCAGGCGACCAGGAAGCGCAGCGCCTCCGCAGCCTCCGGCCGGTCGAGACCGACCTCTCCCGATTGAGGATCGAGCCAGGTTCCACAGTATCCGGCTAGCACCTCCAGATAGTCACAGACGAGCCCCTCATATTGCTTCCCCTGCCAGACGAAGCCCCATCGCTCGGGTGGCTGTTGCAGCCGGCGCGCCACATCGACGAGCTCGTCGAAGGTCGAGGGCGGTGCGATTCCCGCTTCCTCGAGGAGATCGGCGCGATAGTAAAGACATCCGGCGTCGGTGCGGACCGGAATGCGAAACAGTCGGCCGTGATAGATGCCGGCGGCGAGCGCGGGCGGGAGAAATGCGCTGCGGCTCTCCGCATCGAAGTCGGCGGAGAGATCGCGGAGCCAACCTGCCGCCGCGAACTTGGCCGTCCAGGTGACATCGAGATAGACGAGGTCGTAGGTCGGATCTCGGGCGAGAAGCGAGGTCGAGATCATGTTCTCGCGCAAGTCGGTCGAATTGGGTCCCTCGATGAGCTCGACTCGCGATCTCGGATGAGCGTGCACGAATTCGGCGGCGACCGGTTGCCAGGCTGCGCGCTCGGCGGCCGGCAAGAGGAGGCGGAGGACATGACTTTCAGCCTCGAGGCCACCGCCTCGGGCACAACCCGAAACGGCGGCCAAAACGAGCAAGGCACGGCCGGCGAACCCCGGAATGGAGGGTCTCCAGCCCGATCTCACCTCTCGGGTCATCGAAGCCGCCTGTGCAAAGATTTCTCGACCCCACCCTTCATTTTTTCTTGACGACCCCAACCCGTAGGGCCTATTACTCCCCCTGCCCTCTAGATATGGGCCTCACGCTTGTTTAGGGTGGGCCAAGGCCAGGCCCGAGGGCATGCGGAAATCCGCGATCCGCGTGCTCCCCGGCCTGCCGCCAGAGGGCGGCGATGCCAGGTCCGAGCCCCCCTCCGCCTCGGTGCTCCGCGGAGGCGGCCACCATCGGTTTCTCCCCACGACTGGCCCGAGCCTGCCCGCACGCGAAGTCCATTCGCAGTCATCTTTCCTGCGCTCTGCTGTCTCGAGCGCCGAAGCGATTGCCCCGCTAGCGGCGCGGGCTCGCCCAGGGGCGGGCTCGCCGGAGGGTGCCGCACGATGAGCACGAACTCGCTTCACGTCACCGGTTCCACGTCCACCACTCCCCCCCGTCGCCCCGGCTCCGGGACGCTTCGCGCCCGGCTCATCCAACGTCACTTCACTCATCCCGAAGATGATCCCTTCGCCGGCATCCGATTCGAGGAGCGCGATGCGCGCATCCAGAATCCCGACGGCTCGGTCGTCTTCGAGATGCTCGGCATCGGCGTGCCGTCGGATTGGTCGCAGCTCGCCTCCGACATTCTGGCCTCCAAGTATTTCCGGAAGACCGGGGTCCCCGGCACCGGCCACGAAAGGAATGTGCGCCAGGTCGTGACCCGCATCGCCCGCACCCTACGTCAAGCGGGAGATTCGCTCGGCGGCTATTTTGCCGACGCCGAGGAGGCCGAGACGTTCGAGGCCGAGCTCTCTCACATGCTCATCCATCAGATCGGCGCCTTCAACTCGCCGGTCTGGTTCAACTGCGGCCTCGCCCAGGCCTATGGCATCACCGGGCGGCCGGTGGGGAGCTGGGTCTGGGACCAGGCCACCGATTCGATCGTCCGCGCCTCCGATGCTTATTCGCGACCCCAGCTCTCGGCATGTTTCATCCAGTCGATCCAGGATGATCTGATGGACATCGCCGCTGCGGTGCAGCGCGAGATGCTCCTCTTCAAGTTCGGCTCCGGCACCGGCACCAACTTTTCCGCCATTCGCGGCGAGGGCGAGCGCCTTTCCGGCGGCGGCACCTCGTCGGGTCTCATGTCCTTCCTCGAGATCCTCGATCGCGCCGCCGGGGCCACCAAATCGGGCGGCACCACCCGCCGCGCCGCCAAGATGGTGATCCTCGACCTCGATCATCCGGACATCGAGAAGTTCATCAACTGGAAGGCGCACGAGGAGGAGAAGGCGGCGATCCTCATCGGCGCCGGCTACGACTGCGATTTCAACGGCGAAGCGTACAAGACGGTGAGCGGACAGAACTCGAACAATTCGGTCCGCATCCCCGACTCATTCATGCGCGCCGTCCTTGATGACCGCGAATGGGTGACCACCTGGCGGACGACCGGCGAGGTGGCCCGCGCCTATCGGGCCGGCGACCTCATGCAGCAGATCGCCCGCGCCGCCTGGCGATGCGCCGATCCGGGGGTCCAGTTCGACTCGAACATCAACCGCTGGCACACCTGCAAGAGCACGGGGCGCATCAACGGTTCTAACCCCTGCGTCACGGGAGACACTCTCATCGCGACTGCGGATGGCTGGCATCGCATCGATTCGCTCGTCGGCAAGACCGCCCCGGTGATCGGCTCCGATGGCCAGCCGCACCTGGTGACCCGGATCTTTCCCACCGGCCGGAAACCTGTCTATCGGCTGCGCACCCGGGCCGGCTATGAGGTTCGAATCACCGGCGACCACAAGGTATGGACGGACGACCGCGGCGACGTCGCCGTCGCAAACCTCCAGGTCGGGGATCGGGTCGTCCTCCAGGGGGCGGGGTTCGGTACAGGCCAGCTCGCCTGTCCTGCCGAGTTGGCGGGCGCTTTGATGGCTGACAGGTCGCATATTGAACAACTCCCCTCGGGCGCCTGGAGAGCACGGGTCCTCGACGCTGAACTGGCCGCACTTCTCGTCCCGGTGCCGGCGTCTGGACAGCCGCAGGATTTCACTTCCGATTCGGAGTGCAACTGGATCGACCTCGACTCCGATGAGGCGCTGGAAATCCGCCGGCTCATTGACGGCGAGGGCACGGATTCCGCGCGATTCACCCCTGCTGTGTTCACGCTCGATCGCTTGTCGATAGCAGGGATCCTGTGCGGACTCTTTACCGCCGAAGGCGACCTGTCTTCGAACCCAGATGGAGGCTCGGACGTCCTACTTTCCTCGCGTTCCCTGGCGCTGCTCTCACAGGTGCAGCTCTTGCTCCTCGGTTTCGACATCAAGTCATCCATCACTCCGGTCCTGCCTGGGGAGAAGCATAGGCTGAACATCGAAACCCAATCCCTGACCGCCTTCCGCCACGAGATTGGGTTCATCCGGGAAACCTCCAAATGGGATGCCCTCATGGATGCAGACCACCAGGGCAGGCTCCTTTACCTGACCGAGGACCCTTCCGATCCGGTCGCATCGATCGAGGCCCTCGGCGAAGAAGATGTCTTCGACTTGACGGAGGAGGTGACCCACCACTTCGTAGCCAACGGGCTAGTCGTCCACAACTGCTCCGAATACATGTTCCTCGATGACTCGGCCTGCAACCTGGCGTCGATCAACCTGATGAAGTTCGTGACCGAGACCGAGGGCTTCGACGTCGAGAGTTATCGGCACGCGATCACCGTCTTCACGACGGCGATGGAGATCATCGTCGACTTCGCGAGCTACCCCACCGAATCCATCGCTCGCAACAGTCACGACTATCGCCCCCTCGGGCTCGGCTATGCCAATCTCGGCACCCTGCTGATGGTGAGCGGCATCCCTTACGACTCGGAGGCCGGACGCGGGGTGGCCGCCGCAATCTCCGCCATTCTCTGCGGCCGGGCCTACGCCACCTCCGCCGAGCTGGCAGCGCGCAAGGGACCCTTCCCCGGCTATCCGAAGAACCGCGAGTCGATGCTCGAGGTGATGTCGATGCACCGCGACGCCGCCAACGCGATTCCAGAGAATAGCGGCGCTCCGAGCTACCTTCTCGAAGCAGCGCGCGAGGACTGGGAGCTCGCTCTCATCCTCGGCGAGCGCTACGGCTATCGGAACGCCCAGGCTACCGTCATCGCCCCCACCGGCACCATCGGGCTCCTCATGGATTGCGACACCACCGGCATCGAGCCTGACTTCGCCCTCGTCAAGTTCAAGAAGCTCGCCGGCGGCGGCTACTTCAAGATCGTGAACCGCTCGGTGGATCGCGCCCTAGGAACTCTCGGCTACACCGACGCCCAGATCGAGGACATCCTGCGCCACGTGACCGGCACGGTCACTCTCGAGGGGGCGCCCCACGTGAACCGAGCTTCGCTCCTCGCTCGAGGGCTCGTCGCCGAAGATCTCGAATCCATCGAGAAGGCTCTGCCAGGGGTTTTCGAGCTCCGCCACGCTTTCATTCCGGCCTTGCTCGCCCCCGGGAGCCTCGCCCGGCTCGGGATCGAGGAAGCGGAAGCCGCCACACCCGGTTTCGATCTGCTCACGCGCCTAGGCTTCACTCCCGCCCAGATCTCCGAGTCGGAGGCGGTGATCTGCGGCCGGATGACCATCGAGGGCGCTCCGCATCTCCTGGAGGAGCACCTAACGGTCTTCGACTGCGCCAACCGTTGCGGCAAGGAAGGGCGTCGCTTCATCGACCCGATGGGGCACGTGCGGATGATGGCAGCGGTGCAGCCCTTCATCTCGGGCGCCATCTCGAAGACGATCAACATGCCCGAGGACACGACCGTCGAGGACATCCATCAGGCCTACCTCGAGTCCTGGCGGCTCGGGCTCAAGGCGGTGGCGATTTATCGCGATGGCTGTAAGCGCTCGCAGCCGCTGTCGTCCGCCGGCGAAGGTTCGCGCGAGCCGGCCGCCTCTACCACCTCATCGGCGGCGCCGTCTCAAGAGCCTCTGTCTCACGGCGGCAACGGCAATGGCTCCAAACCGGCGGCCGCGACCGCGGCCACTCCCGTCGCACCGGCATCACCGGCTGCGGGAGAAGCCGCTCCTGCGCCGCCGCTTCGCCGCCGTCGCCTTCCCAAGAAGCGCCGCGGCTTCACCCAGGAGGCACGGGTCGGCAACAATAAGGTCTACCTGCGCACCGGCGAGTACCCCGATGGACATCTCGGCGAGCTCTTCATCGATATGCACAAGGAGGGAGCCGCCTTCCGCAGCATCATGAACTGCTTCGCCATATCGGTGTCGCTCGGCCTCCAGCATGGGGTGCCGCTCGAAGAATACGTCGATGCGTTCGTCTTCACTCGCTTCGATCCACAGGGCCCGGTCGATCATCCCAACATCAAGTTCGCGACCTCGGTGGTCGATTACATCTTCAGGGTCTTGGGGATGGAGTATCTGGGACGCACCGACTTCGTTCAGGTGAAGCCGGCGGACGCCGACGCCGCCGAGGAGAAGGCGGCCGAGGTGCTGGCCGTTCAGTCGGAGACACCGAATCCAACGCCTGCCCCCGATGTCGCCATTCCCGAGGTTGCGACCCCCGGGATCTCGCTCGATCAGCAGATGCGCACCCTGATGGGAGATGCTCCATTCTGCGATGTCTGCGGCCACCTCACCGTTCGCAACGGTACATGCTACAAGTGCTTGAACTGCGGCAACACCATGGGCTGCTCTTAACGCCTCGAGTCTCCCCCGAAGCGCTCGGGGCGGGACGGGAGCACCCCGCCCCGGGCGCCAGGCGATCATGTCCCGCCGCTCCGTGTAACCCCGGCCTCGCTTCGCTTCCCGACTGGATCCCTTGCCGCGGCCATGCTTAACGGCTTCGATCTCGCGATCGTCTCTTTCATCAACCAGTTCTCCCAGCGCTCCTACGTCTTTGATGAGACGGTCGTCTTCATGGCTTATTCCGACCTCCTCAAGGGAGGAGTCGTCGTCGCCTTGATCTGGGGAGCCTGGTTCACCGGCAAGCCGAAGGAGCAGCCTTTCCGGCGGAGCGTCATCCTTGCCACTTTCCTCGCCGCCTTCGCTGCATTGTCGCTGTCGAGATTGATGGCGATCACCCTTCCCTTTCGGCCACGCCCGATCCGGACTCCCGGACTGGCCTTCCTGATCCCTCATGGCATGCCCAGCGGCACCGACCTCGGAGAAATGAGTGCCTTTCCCAGCGACCACGCGGCGCTCTTCTTCGCTCTGGCTGCCGGATTGTTCTTCATCTCCAGAGGCTGGGGTTTTGCGACTACCGCCTATGTGTTCGCGGCCATCTGTCTGCCCCGGATCTATCTCGGGCTTCACTACCCCTCCGACATCCTGGTCGGGACAATCATGGGAGTTTTGGCCTCTTCCCTCGCTATTCGAAACGAGATCGTCCGCAGAGGTTTCAACGAACGCCTCCTCTCCTGGTGTGAGAGGCGGCCCGCCGCCTTCTACGCCGTGTCCTTCCTCATCACCTACCAGATCGCCACCCTCTTTCAGGAAGCTCGCGACCTGGGGAACTTCGGCCTCGAGATCCTCGAGCACCTGAGGAGTCGGTCTCCCGTTCACTAGCCGTCCGCCGTGCTATGCTCGGGCCTCGAGCACGAATCCACTCGTGCCTCGAACACGAGCATCGCGTTTAACTTATGGAGGGACCGGCATTCGGATGAGCCAAGAGACCGCCTATCTCATCGACGCAAACAACTATATCTTTCGCGCCTATCATGCGATCCCGCCGATGACGACCGCCAAGGGGCAGCCGACCAACGCCACCTATGGCTTCATTCGCACCCTGCTCAAGCTTCTCCGCGAGCGCCGTCCGCAACGGGTCGCCGCCATTTTCGAGGGCGCCATCTCCTTCCGGAATGATCTCTACGCCGGGTACAAGCAGAACCGCACCGAGCCTCCCGACGCCCTCAAGCCGCAGTTCGCCGACTGCCGGCGCGCCGCCGTTGCGATCGGAATTCCATGTCTCGAGGCCGGCGGTTACGAGGCCGATGACCTCATGGGCACCCTGGCGGAACGGCTGCGCTCAGCCGGCCACCGGGTGGTCCTGGTGAGCGGCGACAAGGACATGGCGCAGCTCGTCGGAACCGGGATCACTCTTCTCGACATCGCCCGCGACGAGGAGTTCGATGTCGATGGGGTGGTGGCCCGCTTCGGAGTGCGGCCGGAGCAGATTCCCGATCTTCTCGCCCTCCACGGGGATTCGATCGACAACATCCCCGGGATTCCCGGAATCGGCACCAAAACGGCCCTCATCCTCCTTTCCGCCTTGCACTCGCTCGATAACATCGCGGCCTGCCCGGATCGGATCGAGGGCCTCAAGATCCGCAACGCCGCCGCAGTCAAACACAAGGTGATGGCGGGACTCGAGACCGCCAAGCTGGCCCGCCGGCTCGCCACCATCGCTTGTGATATTCCGTTCGATTTCGATGCCGACGAGCTGCGCTATCAGGGCGCCGACCGCGACGAAGTGGAGCATCTCTTCGAGGAGCTCGAGTTCGGTCCCCGGGTGCGGGCCGAGATCCCGCACTGGGCGGACGCCTCCGAGACTCGAGAACGGATTTGAAGAACTCCAGGCCTCCCCTCACCGAGGGGCCCCCCACCATTCTCTTCGTCTGTCTCGGTAATCTCTGCCGGAGTCCGATGGCCGAGGGGTTGCTGAAGCGCCGCCTGACCGAGCGCCGGCTCGACGGTTCCTACCGCGTGCGCTCAGCGGGGGTCATCGCCCGCGAGGGAGACCTCGCCCCGCGGGAGGCGGTTCGAGTGGCGGCCGAGCACGGCGTCGACCTCTCCACCCATCTCGCGACTCCGCTCACCGCCGATCTGGTTGACGGCGCCAATCTGGTGGTGGCGATGGACCGCTCGAACGTCGAGGACATCCTCAACCTGGTCCCCGATCTCGGTCCCCGATTGCGCCTGCTCAATCAATTTGCGGAAGGGGCGGGGTTCGATGTCCCCGATCCCATGGGGCTCTCGACCGAGGCGTTTCGAGAGTCTTACCGTCAGATCGCCGCCGGGGTGGACGGCCTCGTCGAGGGGCTGGCGAAAGCGGCGGAAGCGAATCGGGACGCGGCTAAGGCGGAGTCTCCGGCCGGTAGAACGAGCCCCTAACGATTGGCGCCGGCGGCGGAGAGCGGGCCGATTCCCGACGGAGAGCCGTTGCCGCCGGTCGAGCCCGCACCCACCGAGCTGGCGCGGTTCCCCTTCTCCAACCGCTCGGCCTCGATCTCCGCCAACATCTCCGGAGTCACGTCTCCGGTCGGATAGACGCCGGTGAAGCAGGCGTTGCACATCGTCGAGAGCTTGGGGTTCCCGGCGAGTGCGGCGGCCTCGAGATCCTCGAGATCCTGGTAAATGACCAGGTCGGCGCCGAGGATCCGGCTGAGCTCCTCCGTCGTCCGCTCGCGAGCGACGAATTCGGTGCGGGTCGACATGTCGATGCCGTAGACGCAGGGATAGCGGAGCGGCGGCGCCGTGGAGGCGAAGTAAACCTTATTGGCGCCGTTCCGCCGCGCCATCTCGATGATGCTCCGCGAGGTGTGCCCGCGCACGATCGAGTCGTCGACGATGAGGACCTTCTTGCCCTCGAACACGGTGCGAATGGCGTTCAGCTTGTGGCGCACCGAGCTGCGGCGGCTCTCGTCGTCAGGCATGATGAAGGTGCGCCCGATGTAGCGGTTCTTGACTAGACCCTCGCGGAAGGGCAGACCGAGCTCGGTGGCGATCGCCTGGGCGGCGGTCCGCGCCGAGTCGGGCACCGGGATGACGACGTCGATCTCGAGCCCGAGCTTGCGGATTTTGCGGGCGAGCCGCTCTCCCATCCGGATCCGGGTGTGGTAGACCGAGATCCCATCGATCACCGAGTCGGGCCGAGCAAAATAGACGAACTCGAATAGACACGGGTGAGGCTTGGGCTCGACCACCTGCCGCGAGTGGAGCCTGCCCTCCATGTCGATGAACACGGCTTCGCCGGCATTAGGCGCCCGCTGATCTTCGAAGCCCAGGAGATCGAGCACCACCGATTCGGACGCCACGGCATACGACTGGCGGCCGCGGTGCATTCGGCGCCCCAGGGTCATCGGCTTGATTCCGTAGGGGTCGCGGAAGGCGAACAGCCCCTGTCCGGCGATCATCCCTACCACGGAGTACGCTCCGCGAGCCCGGCGAAACACCTCGCCGACCGCCTCATCATAGGAATCGAGGGTGAATCCTTGTCCGGCGGTGCGCTCGAGAGCTCCGGCGAAGATGTTGAGCATGACTTCGGCGTCGCACCCCGAGTCGATGTGTCTCGACTCGTGCTCCACCAGCTCGCGCTTGAGCTCATGATAATTGGCGACGTTGCCGTTGTGCGCCATCACCGTCCCATAGGGATAATTGACCACGAACGGCTGGGCATCTTCGCCGCCGCCCGAGCCGACGGTGGGATAGCGGACGTGACCGACGCCGATTCCGCCTCTCAGGCGCTCGAAGTTGTCATGGGAGAAGATGTCGCGGACGAGCCCCTCTCCCTTCTTGACATGAAAACGCCCGTCGTAGGTGACGATCCCCGCCGCATCCTGGCCGCGATGCTGAACCGCGATCAGGCCGTCGTAGATCTCACGCACCGCGGAATCTGAATTGACGATGCCGAGGAATCCGCACATGAGCTCGATCCTGCCAGAGCCGACCCCGAACCGCGAGCTCGGAGCCTCATCGTCGAGGCCCCGCTCGCAGCCCGCCCCACCGGACACTCTTGAGATCGCCTGACCGGGCCCCGCGCCTCGCCCTTATTTAACGATACGACAACGACTTCCGGCCAGGAGCGGCCAGTGTAGCACAGCCCCCCTAGGATCGGTAGCCTCTTGCGGCGGCGGCCACCTCTTCCCTATTCTGCCGGCCGGCCGCCTCGCCTCTCCCCGCGCCGGCTCCCTCGCCGGCTCAGAGCGCGTTCGCCTCGACTGCTCGGGAATCGATGAGCCTCTTCAATCGTCTCATCGCCGGCGCCCTCCCCGCCGTGCCGCGGCCGATCGTCGGCCGTTTTGCCCGCCGCTATATCGCCGGGCCGTCACTCGATGATGCGATCAAGGTGGTCAGGAATCTGAATGACTCGGGTGTCATGGCGACAATCGATGTCCTCGGCGAGCACCTGACCCGGATCGAGGAGGCGGACAAGGCGCTCGCCGCTTATCTCGAGGTCCTCGATCGCATCGCCGACGACAAGCTCGATTCGAACGTCTCGGTCAAGCTCACCGCCCTGGGACTCAAGGTGGACCCCGAGGTCTGTTACTCCCACATGCGCCGCCTCTGCGCCGCCGCGCGCGAACGGGGGAACTTCGTCCGCATCGACATGGAGGACTCGAGCTGCACCACCGCCACCCTGGCCATCTATCACCGGCTCCACCGTGAATTCGATCGCATCGGGGTGGTCATCCAGGCCTATCTACGCCGGAGCCGGGCCGATGTCGTCCAGCTCGCCGCCGAGAAGGCCAATCTCCGGGTATGCAAGGGCATCTACATCGAACCTCGCCAGATCGCCTACCAGGATCGTGAGATCGTGCGCCTTAACTTCGCCGAGCTGCTCTCGATCCTGTTGCGCGCCCGATGTTACGTTGGAATCGCGACTCATGATGAAGTCGTCGTCTGGCACGCTCTGCGACTGATCGAGGAGCTCGAGCTCACCCCGCAGGACTACGAGTTCCAGATGCTCCTCGGCGTCGACGAAGAGCTCCGGCGCATCCTTGTCGGCGCCGGCCACCGCCTGCGGGTCTATGTGCCGTTCGGCGCCCATTGGCATGCCTACTCGCTCCGGCGTCTCAAGGAGAATCCGAACATCGCCGGTCACATCGTCCGTGATGTGTTGCGCTCGGCGGCCGGTCGCAGGCGTTACGAGCGGTTAGGCGGCCCTACTGGCCGTTAACACCGCTAGCCCCCCGGATTGGTCGCCGCCGCCGGGACGGCCTGAGCGCCGGGAGCAGCCTGCCGGTACATGATGTCGCCTTCGCCGATTCCGTGGTTCACCCAGACCAGATGCAGGTTTCCGGTGGCATCCAGGAACGCCGAGGGATTGGTGCAGGAGATCGGCCGGTCGGTGGTGATCGTTCGCTCATCGGCCAGGGAGTCCCCCGCCAGTCGCGCATAGTGGATTTGAACCGACGATTCCTCGCCACCGGGTTGTCCGAGCTCTCCTCCCTCCCAGAGGAGGTGAGCGACTCCGTCGGCAGCGAGGACCACGCACGGCGAATGGGCGGGCCCTGATCTTTCCTTGCGCGCACCCGAGGCCGCTCCACCGGCAATCCGGCGCGCCGGGCCGAAGGCTTTGCCGTCGCTCGAGCGGGCGAGATAGACCGCATCGTCGGTCGCCTTGTCACCCTCCCGGGAGTCCTGCCAGGCAAGCACGACTTCGCCGCCTCGACCGAGGGCCATGCTCGGACGCGTCTGCTTCCCCTTCTCGGTGGTGCTCACTTCGACCGGGGGTGTGAGCCCGGAGGGGCCGCGCACCGCGACCAGGATCCGGCGCATCCCCTCGCGATTGTCGGCCCAGGCGATGGTGAGCCGGCCGTCCGCACCGTAGGCGATGGCGACCTGATCCGAGGCGTGCCGGTCGGGGGGTGTCACATTCTCGACCGCGCTCCACGGGCCCGGCGCTGACCGGCGGCGGAGCTTGATCTCGTAGTTCATCGACTCCATCGCCGTCCAAGCCACGGCCAGCTCCCCGCCGGGGCCGACGGCGATAGCCGGATCCATCACGAGCTGCGCCCCGGACGAGATCGCCTGCGAATCGATGAGTTTCTTCCGCTCGAGATCGAGACCGGCCACCCAGACCTCGAGCGTCCCGCTGCGCTTGTCCACCCAGACGAGTTGAGGCTGTCCCTTCGAGTCGAGGGCGATGGCGGCGTCCCCCGAGAATTCGCCGTCGGCCGGGGTGACGGCGACCGGCGACCCCCATCCAGAGTCCGGCTGCCGAATATTCATCCAGAGCTCGGGAGGGGCGGAGGCATCGGCGAACTCGGCCCAGACGACGATCACTCGCCCCTGCCGGTCGGCGACCACCGCCTGAGGGCTCACTTCGCTCAGCCCCGAGACCGACGCCGACTCCGACGCGTTCTCCTCGGGCGAGAATTGAATCGCCGCCGCCTCGACCGCCCATCCCCCCACCGAGACCAATAACAGGAGAATCCACGCCTCTGCCCGACCGGCGAGAAATGACCATCGTTGAGCCATGCTTATTTCCTATCTATACGTATGGTGCCTCGGCGAGTGGGGGCGTCGCCTGCCATGAATCATAGCGAACGGATGATGGGGCCCGATCCCTATTCCAGCCGGCCTGCGACGGTCGCGTTGACCATCGACTCGAAGACGACCTAGGATCACCTGCCATGTTGAAAGCCGGGCGCACCATCCATCACCCGTTCACCGAGCGCATCGAAACTCGCGGACACCTCGTCGACTCCGGTCTCATGTCTCGCATCTTCGGCACCATCATCCGCGATGGAGCTGAGTTCCAGGTGCTCGACTTCAGCATGGGAGGCACCAACGACGACCCGTCCTACGCCCGACACGAGATCGGTGCGCCTTCGGCCGCCGAGCTCGAGCATGTGCTCGCCAAGGACGATATCAATCCGGCGGTCGTCACCAAGCTGGCTGATCGCGAAACCGCCCACGCCCTCGGGGTGGTCACCGATGTCGGACTCTTTCTCCATCTCCTGGCCCAAGAGCTGGGGTCGAGCGCAGGCCGATGACCTCGCGCGACGCAGCCGAGAGCGGGACGGCAGCGGCTGGAGCGGCGTCGGCTGGAGCGGCGCCGGGCGCGGCCAAGGATCAGGTTCTGATCAATCCTGCCGGCGCCGAGCGTCTTCTCGGCGGTCATCTGTGGGTCTTCCGTCCTCAGATCCTGCGCGGTGATCCCCAGGACGGGGCCGTCGTTCGCGTCGTCGATACCCGCGGCCGGTTCTTCGGCATGGCCCTCTACTCGGCGCGATCGGCGATCGCCCTCCGGCTCCTCACGAGCGAGGAGCGTTCCGTCGACATCGCCTTCATCCGCGAGCGCTTGCTCGCCGCGCGCGCCCGGCGGGCGGGATGGCTCTCCGGCGTGACCGCGTATCGGCTGATCCATGGCGAAGCCGATGGGCTTCCCGCGACCATCGTCGACGTCTACGGCGCCCATCTGGTGGTCCAGACGCTGTCCACGGGGAGCGAGCGTCTTTTGCCCGATCTCGCCACCGGACTGGTCGAGGTTCTCACCCCCGAATCCATCCTCTTGCGCAATGACCCGGCGGTACGGCTCCTCGAGGGACTTCCCCGCGAGGTGCGGCCTCTCTTCGGCACTCCGCCCAATCGCATTCCTCTCCGCGAAGGGGCCGTTCACTTGACCGCTAACCCCTGGCACGGGCAAAAGACCGGCCTTTTCCTCGATCAGCGCGAGAACCGAATCGCGGTCGAGAGACTGGGCGGCAAGCGAGTCCTCGATTGCTTCACCTACGAAGGCGGCTTTGCCCTCCAAGCTGCGGCCCGCGCCGATGAGGTGATGGCGATCGACGTGTCGGCGCAAGCGCTGGCCCGAGTGATGGACAACGCTCGCCTGAACGGCCTGAGCCACATCCGTCCGCTCGAGGGCAATGCCTTCGACGTCCTCCGCTCCTTGGTGACGAGCGGCCAGCGCTTCGATCTCGTCATCCTTGACCCGCCGGCCTTCGCCAAGAACCGGGCCTCGCTCGAGGGAGCGCTCCGCGGATACAAGGAGATCAATCTGCGCGCTTTCAAGCTTCTCGCCCCCGGCGGACGACTGGTCACCTCGAGCTGCTCCTACCATCTGAGTGAGGTCCGCTTCGGGTTGATGTTGCGCGAAGCGGCAGCCGACGCCCATCGACGGGTGCGCATCCTCGCCCGCCGCGGCCAAGCCATCGATCATCCAGTACTGCTCGGAGTTCCGGAGACCGCTTACCTCAAGTGCTGGACGCTCGAAGCGGAGTAAAGTAAAGGCTCGTCATGGATTTGTCGTGTCTCCACGAGGCGCCAGCGCGCGCGCTCGTTCCTCCGCTTCCCCGGCGATAAGCCGGGCGGCACGCTCGGAGTCGGTTCCCTCCGTCTCCATTGTGCGCGGCGTGGATTCCTCAAAGGATTCGCCGAGGCGGGTGAGAGCGACTACCGCTTCGGCCGCAATATGGGGTTCGGTGGAGGTCCGAAGCTCGCGCAGTCCCGAGACCGCGCGGCGATCGCTGCCTTCTCCAAGCGTGCGTACGGCGAGGGCGCGGCATGCAGCGGAGGTGGTCCTTTGGTCAATGAGCTCGATCAAGATGGGAGTCGCGAAAGGGCCCGCTTGCGAGAGGGCCCGCGCCGCAGTGTGCCGCGCGCCATAGAAGGGATCATCGAGTAGCGCGGCGACCTTCGGCAGCGCCTTCATGAGCGAGGGGTTGAGCTCGCCGCGGGAGTGGCGCCTCTCGGCCGCAAACCGCTCGCCCAGTGCGTGGGCCGCCGCCTGCCGGACGAGTCCCACCGAGTCGTCGAGAGCGGCGGTGATGACCGGAACGGACCGCATCCCACCCCCACGTGCGAGCGCCAGGAGCGAGGCGGCGCGCACCCGCCAGCTCGCATGACCGGTGGCCCGTTCGAGCTCGGCCTCGACTCCTTTGGCTTCGATGCGCTCGAGGCACCAGGCGGCGGCGCGGGCGGTTCTTTCATCACCGCTCTTGAGGGCTCGCGCAAACGGGAGCTCGACACGTTCACGCCCGAGAAGAAGCGCGAGGTCCTTGATCGTCTGCCGGTCGCGCGCCTGGAGGGTCCCGAGCCGGGCCACGAGCCCGGGAACCGACCCACGTCCCCGGCGCAGGATCTCGCCTCGTGCTTGGTCGCGCTCGCGAGTGAATCGCGGTTCTCCCGCGGCGGCGCGGCGGAACAAGCGCTCGAAGTCGAAGCCGCGAAGCTCGGTGGATACGGATTCGGCGGGAGCGACGGAGGGTCGCTGCTCGAGCGGCTCGAGCGGCGGCGGCATGGGCAACGGTGACGGCAAAGGCCCCACTGCCCACCCATCACTATTGGGCTTTGACCCCGAAACCGCACTCCCGGCTAGCGCCGCGATGACTGCCGGGTCGGCGTCGACGCCGACCCCGTGCTCTCCTACTTGCCAGAGCTTTCCCGCTTCCGCCGCATCTCCCAGGTAACGATCGCGACCTCCGGCGTTGACGAGGAGGCCGACGCTTCCGTGATGGCGGCGCCGGTTCCCGTAGCCTTGGCTCGTCGCCGCGACGCGCACCGTCATCTCGTCATCGCCGGCGAGATCGAGGAGGAGCCCGAATCCATTGGCGTTGCCCGCGCCCTGGGAAAGATCGGAAGCCGAATAGCGATCGTTGCCAGAGACATCGACGAGCATCCCCGACCCTAGGTCGTGCCCGCAACCTTGCGACACTCCCTTGGCGGTGTAGACGTCATCGCCTTCTCCATCGACGAGGGCCGCCACCGCCACATGCACGCCGGATCCCTGGACATAGTTGAATCCGTCGTAATGATCATTGCCGCGCCGGTCGACGAGCGCTCCGAGCCCGCCCCAGTAGGAGCTCCCCTGGGCGAAAACCTCCGCCTGGTAGCGGTCGTGACCTTCGTCGTCGATGAGCAATCCAATGCCGCCCGAGGCCAGCGGCCGCGCCCCGTAGGCAAACCCCTGGCCGAGGCTGAGGGTGGTCGTTGCCTCGCGCAAGAGATCGGAGAAGCGCGGCTGGCAGAGATAGACATCTTCGCCCTCGCGATCATGGAGGAGGCCGAATCCTGCCACGAACCCGAACCCCTGAGTGAGCGCCGAGCCTTGATAGAGATCGCGCCCCTTTTCGTCGCGGAGAATGCCGATGCCCCAGGCCCCGGCCCCGAGAGCGA
>JBIOUT010000368.1:0-12248 GCA_044867365.1 Candidatus Eiseniibacteriota bacterium
GTGCGAATCGCCGCCGATCTCGCTCGAAACTTCGGGACTCCCGAGGAATTCTCGGACCGGCTCGTCTTTTATACCGAGGATGGAGATTCGATTCTTGCGGCGCTCAAGTCCGGGAAATACGCCGTCCGCTCCGAGCTCGTGCGGCGGACCAACCTGGAGGATGTCTTCTTGCGCAAGACCGGGAGGGAGCTTGCTCCGTAGTCTCGACCATCACGATTGCGGCAAGGGGTCATGACCTTCGGGCGCGGGATCGAGAGCCTGGGGTTCACCCCGAGCGGCGTCTGGCGGGTGTGGTTGCGGAACGCGACCGTCTACCGGCGAACCTTCAAGGTCAACATCCTGCCCAACTTCTTCGAGCCGGTTTTCTACCTCCTGTCGATGGGAGTGGGATTGGGCGCCTATGTCGCGGGAGTGGCCGACAGCTATCTGGCCTGGGTGGCTCCCGGTCTCCTCGCGGCGAGCGCAATGAACGGCGCCACCTTCGAGGTGACCTATAATGTATTTGTCAAGATTGTCTTCGGGCGCACCTACGACGCCATGCTCTCGACCCCGCTCTCGGTCGGCGACATTGCGGTCGGAGAGCTGGCCTGGGCGGTCACCCGATCGGGCCTCTACGGCACCGCCTTTCTGGCGGTGATGGCGCTCTTCGGGCTCGTGCACTCGCTACTCGCCCTGGCGACGATCGCCGCATCTCTTCTCATCGGATTCCTCTTCGCCGGGATCGGGATGACCTACACCGCTCTCAATCGAAAGATCGATCTCTATAGCTACTACTTCACCCTGTTCATCACCCCGCTCTTTCTCTTCTCCGAGATCTTCTTCCCGCTCGATCGTTTGCCGCGGATCTTGCAGACCCTCGCTTTCCTCACTCCCCTCTATCATGCCGTCCGGCTCTGCCGGTTCCTGGTGCTCGGTGAAGGCAAGAACGCCGCGCTCGCGAGTCTGGGCTGGATGGCGGTCGCGTCGCTGGCTTTCTTCTTGTCTAGTCTCGTTCTGATGCGGCGTCGTCTGGTGCGATGAGGGAGACCCGAAATACTTTTCATGCTAAGATGATGCTTGCATGACGGTCGAAAGCGACCTTGATTTCGGCACCGACAGGAGGTCCCAACATGAAGCTGTGGGTAATGCTATCGACTGCTGTCGCGGTCGGGCTGGCCTCGCCGGCGATCGCGCAGCACTGGAGCGAGCAGGGTGATGCCGGCGACCTGCCCGGAACCGCGCAGGTCCCCACCGGCGCGGGAGCGCTCAACAGCATCGCGGGAGTCATCTCCGACGATTTCGATGCCGACATGTATTGCATCCACATCGACGGCAACTTCTCGGCATCCCTCTGCGGCGGAGCCGCCTTCGACACCCAGCTCTTTCTCTTCAGCCGTGATGGCACCGGAGTGTCGTTCAGGGACGATTCGTGCGATCTCCAGTCGACCCTCGGGGATATCCAGCCCGCCCCCGGCGATTATTTCATCGCCATCTCCGGCTTTGACCGGGACGCCCTGAACGCCGGAGGCTCCGAGATCTGGTCCGACACTCCCTACGGTCTCGAGAGGGCTCCGGATGGTCCGGGGGCGCCGGGACCGATTGCGGCCTGGGGAGGTGCCGGGGACAGCGGCGAGTATGTGATCGCCCTGGCGGGCGTCTCCTATTGTGGCCAGGCGACGCCGGTTGAGCCCAAGACCTGGGGTGGAATCAAGGCGATCTATCGCTAAATCAAACGGCTCGGCGGGTTTGTGGCAGGCCCCGGGATCGGCGACGGTCCCCCGGCTCATTGCCACAACCTTGGCTCCATCAACCTGATGCATCGAGTGCGCGGTCGGCCTTGGGATGTTGTGTATCCCCTGGGACCTCCAAAAGCGGCTTGGCAAATGCCCCAGGACCTGTTATAATGCGCCTTTACATCCTGGCCCGCGCGCATTGCACATGCCTCGCGGGGAGGCTCCGAAGGAACCCGTTGGCATCGACAGGAGGACCAACATGAGGTTACTGATTGCGATCTTGGGCGTTGTTGCGCTTGCGGCTCCGGCGATGGCCGTGGAATGGGCCGAGTCGGGTGATGCAGGCGATCTGCCGGCTACGGCGCAGAACACCAACTGTACTGGGGCTCTGACCGCGATCACCGGAACTCTCACCGCTGGTGCCAATGATGCGGACATGTACTGCATCCACATCGACGGCAATTACGGTGCGACCGCCTGCGGTGGGGCGGCGTTCGACACCCAGCTGGCACTCTTCCAGACGAGCGGCATTGGTGTGGCCTTCGATGACGACTCGGGCTGCGGCCTCCAGTCGACCCTCGGCCTAATCCAGCCGGCGCCGGGCAACTACCTGCTGGCGATTTCCGGGTATGACAAGGATCCGGCGAATGGGGGCGGCCTGGAGATCTGGGCCGACACTCCGTTCGGTGCCGAGAGACCGCCTGACGGCCCGGGGGCTCCGGGTCCGATTGCGGGTTGGGTGGGCAGCAGCGGTGGATCCGGAGGCTATCGCATCTCCCTGCAGGGTGTGTCCTGCTGCGGCGGCGCGACGGCGGTCGAGCCGACAACTTGGGGCGCCATCAAGAACATCTACCACAACTAATCTTTCCCCCAGCTCTGCGGGGCTGATGGCGGCGGCCCGGGGATCCTATGGATCTCCGGGCTTTCGTCTTTCTGGGCGTAAGGTGTGGCGGTTGGGTTGGTCGGGGGAAGGGCTCAGCCACCGCTCAGGGCGCAGATGATCTGGATGTCCTGGCCCGGCGCGATCGGCTGGGTGATCGTCGCCGCCATCGTGCCGCCGACGAAGAACCGGATGTGCGGGCGCACCTGGTCTTGCTCGTCGATGATTCGGAAACGCAGCCCCGGGTAGCGGCGGTCGAGATCGACGAGGAGCTCGGCCAGGGAGCCGCCCGCCGCCTCGACTTCCGGGCGCCCGCCGGTATACGAGTGAAGCGGGCTCGGGATGAAGACGCGCATCAGCCGCCTCCGAGTGCGGTCAACGATCCAAGACCCTTACCCATCAACTCACCGCAGCAGTCTCGACGGCATAAATGTGGGGCAGGTAGGCCGCCAGCGGCCGCCAGCTCTTGCCTTCGTCCGGGCTCATCCACAGCTCGCCGCTCGTCGTTCCGAAATAGAGCCCGACGGGATTGGAGTCGTCGGCGGCGAAGGCCTGGCGCTTGACCGTGTACCAGGCTTGCTCGGCGGGCAATCCCTTGTTCTGTCGCTTCCAGGTTCGGCCGCCGTTGCGGGTGCGGTAGACCGCAGGCCGCCCGCCGGGGCTCGTCCGCGGCCAGACTTCGGTGCCGTCCATGGGGAAGACCCAGGCGGTGTCCGGGTCGCGGGGATGGATGACAATGGGGAATCCGATGTCCCCCGCCTCCTTGGGCATGTTGTTGCCGATCCGCTCCCAGGTTTGCCCCGGCCGGTCGAGGCGGTAGATCCCGCAATGATTCTGCTGATAAAGGCGATCCGGTGCGAGTGGATGGAGAACGACGCAATGGGGATCGTGCCCGTACTCGGGGTTGGGTTCGGGGAGGAAGTCGGCGGCCACTCCCTGGTTGAGCGGCCGCCAGGCGGCCCCGCCGTCGGTGCTCTCGAAAACCCCACCGCTCGACATCCCCAGATAAAGGTGCGCCGGATCGCGCGGATCGACGAGGATCGAGTGGAGCTTGGGCCCGTCCGGAGTTCCGCCGAGCTCGCCGATCCACTTGGGCAGCAGGGGATGCTCGTTGAAGGAGTCGACCCCCTGCCAGTTCACCCCGCCGTCGTCGGAGCGGAAGAGTCCCTGAGGAGACGTGCCGGCATACCACACGTCCGGCTGACTCGGATGCGCCGGCGTCAACCAGAACACATGGTCGACGACGCGGCCATTCATTCCCTCGGGGACCCTACGGAAGGCGGGAGGTTGCGCCGCCTCTTTCCAGGTCTTCCCCCAATCGGTGGAGCGGAAGACCGTGGGTCCAAGATGCCCGGTGCGAGCGGCGACGAGGATCGTCCGCTGGTCGCGTGGATCGAGGACCGCATGATGAACCATCGAGCCCAGGAAGTGCGGTCCCTCGACTTGCCATTGCTTGCGCGAGCGATCGCCCCAATACAAGAAGGCGCCCTTCCGGGTGCCGACGAGAAGCAGGATGCGCTTCGATCGGGACTCGGCCTTCTTGGCTCCGCGGGCTGCGGCCTTGCCCTTGGCGGTTGCCTTGGCGCCGGCCTTGGACTTGGCACTTGCCTTGCCGCCCGTCTTCTTCTTGCTCGACTTCACCTTCGACTTGCTGTGCTTGCTAGCCCGTATCCTCGCCATTGGAACACCTCAAAGAGATCGTTGCGGCTCTTCACTTCACGTGCTGGCGGAGAATGGTCGGAACGGCGGGTCCGCTGCCGAGGGGGACGGAAATGCTAGCAGGCGAAGCCGACCGCGGCAACTCGATGTGCCGGCGCGAGCGTCAGAGGTTTTCGATCGCGACCGGCTCGGCTTGCTCGGCGGCCGGGAGCTCGAAGCCGAGGACCCGCGAATAGAAGTAGAGCTCGGCGTCGAGCGATCGCTTGATGTTCTCCGCCCGGCGAAAACCGTGTTGCTCTCCTTCGAAGGCGACGTAGGCGACCGGTACGCCCCGGCGCCGCAAGGCTTGGACCATCACCTCCGACTGATCGGGGGGGACGACCTTGTCTTCGAGACCCTGGAAGAGGATCACCGGGCGGGAGAGGCGATCGGCGAAGTGAATCGGTGAGCGGGCGACATAGATGTCGCGTTGCTCCGGATGAGGCCCCACCAGTCCTTCCAGGTAGCGTGACTCGAACTTATGGGTCTCGCGGGCCATGGCCTCGAGGTCGCTGATCCCGTAGTGACTGGCTCCGGTCCGGAAGGCGTCGCGAAAGGTCAGGGCGCAAAGGGTGGTGTAGCCGCCGGCGCTCCCCCCGCGGATCGCCAATCGTTTGCCGTCCACCCGGCCGAGCTTCACCAGGTGACGTGCCCCGTTCACGCAATCGTTCACGTCCACCACTCCCCACTGTCCCCGGAGTCGCTCGCGATAGGGGCGGCCATACCCGGTGCTGCCGCCGTAATTGACGTCGAGCACCGCGAAGCCGCGACTGGTCCAGTACTGGACCTCGAAGTCGAGCGTGCTCGATGTCGCGGAGGTCGGGCCGCCGTGGATCATCACCAGGAGAGGCGGCAGCTCTCCGGCGGGTGGATCGAAATCGCGGTTTCGCGGCGGATAGAAGAAACCATGAGCGGTCTGGCCGCCATCGGTCGGGAATTCGACCGCCTCCGGCATGGACAGGTAACCCGGATTGATGGTGACGAGCGCAGAGCGGCGAAGCACGTTCAGCTTCCGGGAGGCGAGATCGAGCTCGACGATGCATGCCGCCTCGGTGGGTGAGCCGGCCTCGAAGACCACGCGTTGGCCGCTCGTATGCAGCCCGTAGATCTCGGTGTAGGGCGTGTCGATCATCTCCAGCCGGCCCGAGGCGGAATCGATCACCGCCAGGCGCCAATCTCCGTCCTCGGTGAAGGTGCAGACGATGTTGCCCCCGGCTGCGAAGGCATAGGTGGAGAGCCCGAAGATCCATTGGGGCAAGCCGAACTCGGCCGATCGCGCGGCAAGGGGGTCGATTCTCCCGTTCACCCAGCGATAGAGATTCCACCAACCGGTGCGATCGGAGACGAGATGGAGCACTCCATCCGGCGACCACTCGGGTTGGAAGATGGATTCCCTGTGGCCTCCGGCAACCTTTTGCGCCGAGCGGATGGAGCCGTCCGTATCAAGCTCCCCGAGCCAGAGCTCGGTCCCGTCCCAGGGCATGTTGGGGTGATTCCACGCCAGCCAGGCCAGATGCTTGCCGTCAGGGCTCAAGCGCGGAGAAGAGTAGAAATCATGACCCGAGGCGAGGACACGCCCGCCATCCGGGTTGCCGCACCTCAGGTCGAGGCTGACGACGGTGTTGATCGGCTCGCGACCGGCATGCGAGTGATCCTCGCGAATGGCGACCATTCGTTGCCGGCGGCGGTCGATGAGGGCGTCGGCATAGCGGAAGGGAATCGGGGTGAGGGGGCGAGGGTCGGACTCTCTGTCCGTGCGATAGACCTGCTGATCACGGAAGTTGGAGAAATAGACGACCCCACCCGCCACCGCGAACGAGCCGCCGCCATACTCGTGCACGCGAGTGCGGGCGTTGAAAGGCTCGGAGATGACGTCGCGCAGGCGACCGTCGGAGCTTCTCCGGGCGATCGCCGATCGCCCGTTCTCCCACGGGCGCATCTCGATCCAGTAGACGTCCTCTCCGTCGAGTGCGATCTGGCCGAGTCGCACCGTCCCGGAGACGATGAGATCGGAAGTAACCGGGGATTTCCAGGATCCAAACGGCGCCACCTTGGAGCCGAGCATAGGTCGTCTAGGCCTCCGACTCAGGGCTCATGTATGCCGAGCGGCGGCGCCGTGAGCTGAGTTTCTCTGCCGATTACTTCTCCGCTACGAGCTCTCCCTCGGCATCGAGGACCACGAGCGGGCCGAGATGGAGATCCCGAACCCCGTTCTCGATCTTGGAGCGATCCCCGACGAGAAGGAGAGTGGCCTTTTCGGGTACGGCGTAACGATGTGCCGCCTGGTTCACGTCCGCGAGCTTCGTTCTCTGCGTCTCCTCGACCTCGCGCTGGAGCTCGGTCATCGGCAGATCGAGGACCCAGAGCTGGCGCACCTGCGAGCCGATCCGACTCAGCGATTCGAACTGCTGAGCGTAGCCGCGAACACGGTTCGCTTTGGCGTCGGCCAGCTCCGTTTCGCTGACCGGACGCTGGCCGCCGATTCCCTTGAGCTCGGACACCAGCTCCACCACCGACTCCTTGGTCTTGTCGGTCTGGACTCCACCGCCACCCATCCAGGCCCCGCCTGCCGAACGCAGTGTCAGTCGCGAGAAGGCGCCGTAGGAGTATCCCTTGTCCTCACGCAGGTTCAGGTTGAGTCGGCTCATGAAGGCGCCGCCCCAGACCAGATCGGCGAGGCGAAGCGGATAGTAGTCTTCGGTCTTGCGCTTGGGAGCAGGGAGGATCTGGGTGACCACGGTCTGCGCCGCATCCTGCCGGTCGACGATGTACACCTTCCCGGGACCGATCGGCCGGGCCGGGGGAATGGTGATCGCCGGCGGCGCACCGCCCGACCAGCCGCCGAAGGCGGACGCCGCCGCCGCCGTCGCCTGGGCGAGAGTGATGTCGCCGACGAAGATCAGTGCCGATCCTCCCGGTTTCCAGTAGGTGGTGTGGAACTGCGCCAAATCGGTGTGCGAGATCTTTTCGACCGTGTTGGGGAGCCCGCGACTCGGGCGCCCGTAGGGGTGATCGGCGCCGAAGGCGAGCATCGCCCCGATGCGCTGCGACAAAGCGAAGGGATCGTTCGATTCCTGGGCCAGGTCGTCGAGGAGGAGCTTCCTCTCCCGCTCGACCTCCGATTCGGGGAAGGTCGGGTGCTGAACCACATCGGCCATGATCGCGAGCGCCGGCTCGAGATTGCGCCTCAGGACTTCCATGGTGAGTCCCGCGGCTTCGCGGTCGGCGTAGCCGCCGAGCGACGTGCCGAGGTCGCCGAGCTTCTCCTCGATCTCGAGCGCCTTGTGCCGGGTCGTTCCGAGGTTCACGGTGTTGGCCACCAGAGAGGCGGTTCCTTCCCGACCCTGCGGATCGGCGATGCTTCCGGCGCGAGTCGTGAATTCCACCGACACCTTGGGCAGCTCGGGACGCTCCACCACCAGGACCTCGATGCCGTTGTCGGTCTTGGCGCTCTTCACCTCCGGGGCGAGGAAAGCCCGATCGGCCCCCATCGACGGCGCCTTGGTGCGGTCGATGGAAGCCGTCGATTCGCGGGCGGAAGTCTCGGGATGGGAGCGCACGATCAAGCGGTTGGGAGTGTCGATGTACTTGCTCACCGCATCGCGGACCGCCTTGGGCGTCACCTGCGCGTAGCGGTTGAGATCCTCCTCGAACTTGCCGGGATCTCCCAGATAGGTGTTGTACTGGTTCAAGCGATCGGCTTTACCGCCGAAACCGCCGATGCGCTCGAGGCCGGTCACGAACCGATACTCCCACTTGGCCTGCGCGCGACTGAGCTCGGCGGCGGTGGGCCCGCTCTTGGCCAGGCGGGAGATCTCATGAGTGATGGTCGCTTCGATCTCGTGCAGAGAGGCGCCCGGCCGGGCGGTCGCTTCGACCAGGTAGAACCCCGACACTTCTCCGGTGATGTTGGTCGCCGATACGTCGGAGCAGAGCTGCCGCTCGTAGACCAGAACCTTGTTGAGTCGTGACGACAAACCATCGGTGAGGATCGAGGACGCGAGGTCGAGCTCCGCCTCCCCCGCCTCGAAGAAGGGGACGGTCGGCCAGGCCATGAAGGTCTTCTCTTGCGGCACGCGATCGTTGGCCTCGACGACCTTCTCGCCGCTGACGACCGGAACCCAACGCGATGGGCGGTCGAGCGCCGGACCCGGCGGGATGCTGCCGAAGTATTTCTCGACCAGCGCCTTGGCCTCGGCGGGGTCGAAGTCGCCGGCGATGACGATTGAGAGGTTGTTGGGGGTGTAGAAGGTGTGGAAGAAGTCCTTCACATCGTCGAGGGTGGCGGCGCTCAGGTCCTCGTGGCTGCCGATGACGTCGTTGCAGTAGGGATGACCCTTCGGGTGCAGGTTCTCCAGAATGAGCTTCCACGCCCGCCCGTACGGCTGATTCTCCAGGCCCTGGCGTCGCTCGTTCTTGACCACATCGCGCTGGTTATCCAGCTTTTCCTGGGTCATGGCGTCGGCGAGAGTGGCCAGGCGATCCGACTCGAGCCAGAGCAAGTACTCGAGATTGCCGGAGGGGACGGTGGCGAAATAGTTGGTGCGGTCATGGTCGGTCGTACCGTTGACGCCTCCCTCCCGCAGATTCGCTCCCGCCTTCTCGACATGCGAGAAGTATTCGCCCGGCACATTGGTCGAGCCCTGGAACATCAGGTGCTCGAAGAGATGGGCGAAACCGCTCCGTCCCGGCCTCTCGTTCTTCGATCCGACGTGATACCACTGATTAACTTGAACCATGGGCAACTTGCGGTCGACATGCAGGATGACCTGGAGGCCGTTGGGCAACGTAAACTTCTCGAATTCAATGTTCGGAACGTTCACCGACGCTCCTCGCTTGGTGCCTCGACTCTCTTTCCCGGCGCCGGGACGAGAGGTGTCGGCGGTGGAGACGTGAGCCGTCAGGAACGGCAAGGCAAGAATGAGCAGCAGGCTCCCTGTCGATGGCATCTTCATCAGGTGGCTCCTCGCCCGGGGGCAGTCCATTCCCGGGTGCCTGGGGGCCGCTGCCCGGATAACGTTGCCCGATTGTGGTCGATAAAAACTCGCGCTGCGGGGAAGCGCGACGCATTGGGAACACACAACCCGACGGGCGGAGATTCTAAAACGCCGCGTACAAGGGTGGCAAGCCCCGCCGGTCGGCATCGCTGCGCCCGCAGCCTCCCGATCGTGGCTTGCAAGCAGGAACCTCGGAAGCGATAATGCGCCCCTCCGCCGATTAGATGAGCTCGTCCCTGTGTCGTCGAGGGTGATCGATGGTCTGGTGGCTCTGGCTCGCGCTCGGCATTGTCCTCCTCGGTGTGGAGCTCCTCTCGCCCGGCGGGTTCTACGTTCTCTTCTTCGGCCTGTCCGCGCTCGCCGTCGGTACGATGGCGGGACTCGGCATCGCCGGACCGACATGGGTTCAGTGGATTCTCTTCTCGCTCCTGGCGGTCGTTTCTCTCTTGCTCTTCCGCAATCCATTGCTCAAGAAGATCGGAGGCAGATCAGGCGACGGGCGTGTGATCGATGCCCTCGTCGGCGAGATCGCGACGACGCTCGAGCCGATCGCTCCGGGGGAAGTCGGACGGGTCGAGCTCCGGGGGGCGACGTGGAGCGCACGCAATGCGGACCAGGTTGATCTACCGGCGGGGCGGCGGTGCCGGGTGGAGAAGATCGATGGTTTGCTGCTTCTGATTCGCCCTGAATGAGGTGATCGATGACTGGTGGACTGATTGTGGCGTTGTTCCTGGCCGTTCTCGTGCTGGTCACCCTTGCCAAGACGGCGGTCGTCGTCCCCCAACAGAGCGCTTACGTAGTCGAGAGATTGGGGAGGTATCACGCGACGCTCAATGCCGGCTTTCATATCCTGTTGCCTTTCGTCGATGTCATCCGCTATCGCCATTCGCTCAAGGAGCAGGCGATCGATATTCCAGCGCAGATCTGCATCACCCGCGACAACGTCCAGGTCGAGGTTGATGGAGTCCTGTATCTCAAGGTGCTCGACGCCCATTTGGCCTCCTATGGCATCACCAATTATGTCTTCGCCATCATTCAACTGGCCCAAACCACCCTCCGGAGCGAGATGGGCAAGATCGACCTCGATCGGACATTCGAAGAGCGCACGAGCATCAATGTGCAAGTGGTGAGCGAGCTCGACAAGGCTTCCGAGCCCTGGGGCGTCAAGGTCCTTCGCTACGAGATCAAGAACATCACCCCTCCCGCCGACGTCCTCGCCGCGATGGAGAAACAGATGCGAGCCGAGCGGGAGAAGCGGGCGGTGGTCCTGGCCTCAGAAGGCGCGCGGGATGCGGCGGTCAACACCGCCGACGGCAACAAGCAGCAGGTGATCAAGGCTTCTGAAGCGGCAAAGCAGAAAGCGATCAACGAAGCCGAGGGTCAGGCGGAGGCGATTCTGGCGGTGGCGACGGCGACATCGGAGGGAATTCGCCGAGTCGCCGAAGCCATGAAGTTGGAGGGTGGGCTCGAGGCGGTTCGGCTCCGAGTGGCCGAGCAATACATCACCCAGTTCGGCCATCTCGCCAAGGAAACGAACACCCTCGTCCTTCCTGCCAGTGTGGCGGATGTGGCCTCGATGATCGCCCTGGCCATGAACGTGATCCGGCCACAGGCAGGAGCTCCTGGAGCCGGGATCCAGGGACGCGGTTAGCCTGGAGTAGAGCCGATGTTGTATCGCAGGACATCCTTCTCGAGATTCGCCAGAACCGTCGCCCACAAGAGTGGGCATCCGGCGGCGTTCTTCATCGCACTGATGATCATCGTGGGGTGGGCTCTCACCGGCCCCCTGTTTCACTTCAGTGACACCTGGCAGCTGGTCATCAATACCGGCACCACGATCGTCACCTTCCTGATGGTCTTTCTCATCCAGAACACTCAGAACTGCGATAGCTACGCGATGCAGCTCAAGCTGGACGAGTTGATTCGAGCGGTGGAGGGAGCGCACAACTCGCTCCTCGGCATCGAAGAGCTCACCGAGCAGGAGCTGCTGAAGCTCAAACACGGCTACGCCAAGCTTGCTCGCCGAGCCATCGAGGACCTTCGCCAGGGGAGGGCAGACACCGACCGGCCGGACTATCTGCCCGAATTTGAATAGCGCGATGCGGGACGATCACCGCGGCTGCGAAAGGCGAGGAAGACGCCGGCAATGACGAGGATGGTTCCAAAGAGTCCGCCGGAGCTGAGACGTTCGCTGCGGACGATGGCGCCGAGGATGACGGCGACGATCGGCACCACGACCGAGATGGTACTCGCCCGGGTCGCCGTCCAATGTTTGAGGAGCCACGCCCAGAGCACGAAGGCGAAGATCGATCCGGCCAGTGTGAGATAGAGAATCGGGAACCATTCCGCCCGAGTGCGCGGCCATGCCTTCGGCTCTCCGGCGATCGTGCTCAGGACGAGGCAGACCACAGCCCCGATCGCCGAGCCGACCGCGTTCGCGACCAGCGCCGAATGCGTAGGGCCTCGCTTGAGAAGAACCGAGCCCAGTGAAGCGGACAGGGTTC
This sequence comes from Candidatus Eiseniibacteriota bacterium, assembly GCA_044867365.1. Classification (GTDB taxonomy): domain Bacteria; phylum Eisenbacteria; class RBG-16-71-46; order CAVPCR01; family CAVPCR01; genus JBIOUT01. The sequence continues at coordinate 11,792 of JBIOUT010000368.1, forward strand.
CAGCGACGATCGCTAGCAGCGGTACCGCCGCGATCTTCGCCCCGAGCTCGCCGGAAAAGAGCGTCGCCACTCCGGCGAGCGCGAGGAGGGCGCCGCCGAGCTTGAGCGGATCGAGGCGCTCGAGCCCAAAGAGACGGGCGAACAACGCGGTCGACAACGGGATGGTGGCATAGAGCACCGCAGTCGTCCCCGAAGGCACCGATTTCTCCCCCCAGTAGAGCAGGGCGAAGTTCACCCCGAAGACGAGGAATCCGTAACCGAGCGCCGCCTGCAGTCCCGGACCGCGCGGCAGGCGCTGGCCGGTGATCCAAGCGAGCAGCGCCAAGATTCCGCTCGCCAGAGTCAAGCGCAGGGTGGCCGCCCAGATCGGCGGAACGGTGTCGTTGCCGATGCGAATGGCGAGGAAGGTGCTTCCCCAGGTGGCGCAACAGCCGGCGAAAGCGGCGTAGGTGCGGGC
>JBIOUT010000369.1:0-9950 GCA_044867365.1 Candidatus Eiseniibacteriota bacterium
CCGATCTCTACCCGCGTCCGGAAGCGCGGCGGGCATTCGGCAGGCGGCTCGTGGGTGCGCGAGCGAGCGCCCTTCCCTTCCCCACCGCCGCCTTCGATCTCGTCCTCGCCCATTGGCTCTTCGAGCATGTGGACGACCTCGCCGGCACCTATGACGAGGTGAGGCGGGTCCTCCGTCCCGGCGGACTCCTCGCCGTGGCGGCGCCCAACTCGCACAGCTTCGAGGATCGCTTCTATCGCTTCGCCAGCCATACCTACAAGTACGCCCTCCTCCATTTCGACAAGCGCATCGAGCACGTGCAAGTGCTGACCTTTCTCGGCATCAATCAAGAGCTCTACCGCCGGGGTTTCCAGCTCCTGCGCTTTCGCGAGGAAGACGCCGGCTATTGCTGGTTGGAGGTGCGCCAGCTGCGCCCGTTTCGACCGCTCATCCTCGGGGTGCTCTCGGCATTCCGCCGCCTGGGAGTGGATCCCTTCGCCGGCGCCAATTACCGCATGCTCTATCGGCTGACCGGCGCCCAGGGAGACGGAGGCCGCCTCGGCGGAGGCGAATACCTGGTGGATGGGGAAGAGCTGGGAGCGAAGCGCGTCCGAAGGGAGGAGACCCGCTACTGCTAGTCACCCACGTGGGTGATCGATCCGCTAGTCGCCCAGGCGATGCAGGAGGTCATCGAGGGTGGCGACATCCGTCGGGAACTGGATCTGGTTCGCCCGCACCTGGATTTGTTTCGCCCCCGGGAACTGACCTTCGAGCTCCGCCAGCACATCGCGCACCCGCTGCCCTACCCGCCCCCCGCTCTTCTCCGTATGCGGGTTGAGCACCGCGAAGCGGCGTGGTCCGAGACGAGCGAGCGCATCGACGCCGCGCATCCGCCCCAGCACTCGCCGAGCAAAGGCGCTCAAGAATTCGGGACGGAGCTCGGCGACCGGTGGTACGGCGCCGCTTTCCCGGTCGCCGCGCGGCGGCGGCTCGAGCTCGAACACGGTGAGCAGGAAAGGCACCGAATAGCGCTCGGCACGCATCACCTCGGGCCGCAAGAGAGCGACGAGCCGCGGCCGATCGAGAACTCCCTCGGCGGGGGTGGGTTCGGCGGCGCCGGCGCTCGCCAGAGCCAAGGAAGCCGCAGCATGCACGGCGAGCCGTTCGAGAAGGCCGGTTTCCTCGTCGCTCCAAAGCTCGCTCGCCGGCTCGCGCCCCATGTCATGCGGCCGGCTGCGAAAGATCGATACCGATCCCAGCGCTCGCTCGCTATGGAGAAGCGGCACGGTCACTACCTCGATCAGAAGGTCGCCGACTTCAGTGGCCGGGCTCCGTTTGGTCTTTCGCTCCCCGCGGGCCGATCGCGCCAGGTCCTCTTCGAACTCGACGCACACGCTCTGGTCGCCGGCGAGAGACGGAGGCAGCTGGTTCACCACCTCGGGGCTCTCGCTGCCGAGGAGGCGAAGCACCATGAGCTCAGGATGGAGGACCTCGAGCACGGCATCGCGCAGCCCCTTCTGCACATCGTCGCGCTGGGAAGCGGCCGCAAGCCGCACACTCCAGTCGGCCACCCGCATCATCGCCGAGCGTTTGCGATCGATCCCGGCGATTCGGCCTTCGAGCGAAAGCAGCCGCCCCAAGCGGCGGGCCGTGCGCCTGAGCACCATGAGCCGCTCGTCGACCTCGTCGTTGGGGAGGCGAAGATCGAGGAACCACAACACTCCCGGTGCGCCCTCGAGCGGGAAGGCGGCGAGCGCCCGCTTCATGCGCCCGCCGGGATTGGCTCCGCTCTCCTGGGATTCGCGCGGCTCGTATCGCAGATAAATCTGCGGGGCTCCGATGCCGTCGACCACCGAGCGAGCCACCGCGTCCGGCTCGGGAGCGAACTTTGCCCGCGGACCGCCGACGATCCATGACGGAGAACCTGCGCGCTCGAAGTCCGGGATGAAGACGGCGCAGGCCTCGGCGCCAATGAGCCCGGCCCAATCGTCCATCAGCCGGCGAAGGCCGGCCGCAATCGTCTCCTCGCCGCGGCCCAAGAGCTCGTCGAGCCCGTCGCGAAGCATGACCTCGAGGTTCGGCGTGGCTCGCCGCGGCGGCGCCGCCGCTGCTTCGGGTCCCCGGGACTCGGCGGATCGGGTGGGTGCGCCGGCCGGGCTTGCGGACGGCGAGCGAGTGACCTCGAAGCGCACTCCCGATTCGGAGCCAAACTCGATCTCGAGCCCGTAACGGGCGGCCGCCTCACGGGTGGTGAGAACCTCGGGGGCAAGCCTCAAAGCCTCGATCTCGCGGCGAACGTCTTCGAGCTGATCGGGTACGACAACCAGGTCGGGCGATCTCCCGCGCAACGCTTCGGGCTGGGTGTCGGTGGGAATCGCGAACACCTGCGCGATCTTGAACGGCGTCGAATCGGCATCGGCATGCACCGCGCCGACCACTTCGAGGTCCGGCCTCTCGGCCATCGCCGACAGGAGCTCGAGCTGCTCGGGAGTGAGGTAAACGATGCCGACTCGGGTCATGCGGCCTTCTCTCGCTCCCGCGGATTATCCCGCCCTAATGCCGGACCACCGGCGGCGGCCAGCGCCTCCGCCGCCTGCCGCAGGCGCCCGATGAGGTCACGGATGCGGTCGGCTGCAATCCGCATCCGCTCGATCCGTCGCCGCGGAACATTCCGGTCGCGGCTCAGGAGCTCGATCTCTCCGCTCAGGATGGCGAGCGGATTGTTGATGCCATGGCTGAGCTCCTGGCTCATCTCGGCGAGCGCCCGCACCCATTTCGGTCGCCAGCGGATCTCGCTCACCGTCAGCATGAGGGTGCCGGGAACGGAGGCCGGCCCCGGGCACAGGCGAAGCTCGACCTGGCGCACCCGTCCTTCGTGGCGCATGAGGGCGATGGGATCGGTAACCGCCGTCTCTCCCCCCTGGATCTGACGCACGTATTCACGGAACGGCACGCCCTGAAGGCGCTCCCCGAGGTCTTGAGCGGAAGCGGCTCCGGGGGCGAGCGCCTCGGCCCAGGCGTTGCGATAGATGACCCGTCCATCTTCGCCGAGGAGCCAGATCCCGACCTCGAGCGCTTCGACGACCGCTTGACCCAGGGTGGCGCTGCGAACGGGAGTCATGGCGCCACCGCGCGGGCCGCTGCTTCATTGCCGGTCGAGTCAGCGGTGCGGATGAAGACCGTGGGCTTCTCGCCGATGACCTCCTTGCCGGTCAGGGACCGCGATCCGCGCAGAGCTTGCTCACGGGACCGAGAGAGATCGATCTCGAAGCGGAATCGTTCCTCGAGCGCATCGAAGAGCCCGTCCTCCGGGAACACCGGCTCCCAGGTGCGGGCGTCGAGCGAGTACTCGAGGATCCGAATCGGGCTCAGGTCGTCGACAACGGCCACCTGGACGAGAAGCCGTCCTTGACCGGCGCGTTGCACCCGGAGCGAGGTCACTCGCGGTGGGGTGTTGTCGACCAGGAACGGCGTCGAATCGAGCGAGTCCGCGAGCGCCCCGAACTCGGGATTCGACGGCCGATCGCTCGCCACCACCCGCAGTCGATACTGGCCGTCGGGAAGCCCCGCCGTCGGGAAAGCGTGCGTTTGTTGGGGAACCTCTTCGGCGAGAGGCGACCAGCTGCCCTGAGCCTCGTTGCGCACGAGAAGATCGAACTCGAGCCGATCGCCGTTGGGGTCGTCGGCGGTCCATGTCGCCACCTTCAGGTCGCGGAGCCACGGCACCTGGTCGCGCCGGAGCGGCGGCGGCGGCATGCCGGGACGACTGAACTCGGCTTGAATGCCGCTCGGCAAGGTGACGGTGACTCGGTCGGGATTGCCATCGTTGGTCGACGGCATGAAGCGATCGCCGGGAGGGCCTACATCCACTCCGCGAATGCGCGGAGCCAGGTTCTCCTGGCGATAGGGCACGGTCACTCGCGTGAGTCGCGGGGAGAGGTTGCGACTGCCGGTCAGGCTCGCCTGCCATTGGATGAACCGCGCCGCCGGGCTCGTGATCGTCTCGCCGTCGGGATGGGTGAGCGCAGTGGACCACTCGTTCCAGGTCGCGTCGGGCTTCTCGGTGTTGCCGGTTCGGGTGCGAATCTCGATCGAGGTGCCGGGAGGATGCTCTCCTTCCCAACCCAGTCGCCCCCAGGCCGCCACATTGCCGGCATCGAAGGGTTTCGAGGTCACCGTCCCGTCGGCCTCGACCGCCGGACCGAAGCGATAGACATTGCCTGGATTGGCAGTGCCGATGAGCACCCCCTCGGGGGTGCGGCGGAGCGCCAGCACCTGGGATTCCGCAATCTCGACGAGCCGCGTCGCCGTACCGCGTGCATCGAGACGATAGATCGCCGCCTTGTCTCCGGTGCCGACGAGGACCCCACCGGCTCCGTCGGGTTCGAGAGCCAGAATCAGATTCTCCGGGGCTCGCCACAGTCGAGTGGTGGCGCCGCCCGGAGACTGCCGGTAGATCACGGCTCGCCCGCGCCGCTGGGGCTCGTGTCCGCTCTCGGCGCCGGCTTCCTTAGGCGTGATTTCGATTCCCTCTCTTCCGTCGTCGCTATCCTGTCGCCCGCCGCCGCCACTACCACCGCTACCGTCACCCGACTCCTTGCCGACCGCGGCAAAGAGGAGATTTCCGGCGTCATCCCGGGTGAGCGCCTTGATCTCGTCCTCCGAGGTGTCATAGAGAACGCGCGCCTCGTCCTTGCCGGTCACTTCGAGGACGAGCCCCGATCCCGAGGTGCCGACGATCCAGTGATGGTTCGGGGCGCGCAGCAGACAGAGGAGATGGATCTCATCCGAGTCATAGACGATCGACCCCTCGCCGTCGCGAGTGATCTTGTAGAGGCGCCCGCGGTCGCCGGTCGCCGCGTAAAGGTCGCCGTTGTCATCGAAGGCGAGCGCCCAGATGTAGCTCTCGGGCGAGTCGAAGAAGGTCTCCGCCTTGCCGTTGGCGATGCGAATGATCACGCCGTCGGGAGAGCCGCCGGCGTAAACCGCCCCGTCCGGTCCCACGGCCACCGACAGGATCTCGAGCTCGACCGAGTCATGAAGGAGCGACCCTTCTCCCTTCGGCGGAATCTTGATGATCTGGCCGCCGTCACCGGTGCCGGCGTAGACCATGCCGTCCTTGCCTGCGGCCAGTGACCACACGTAGCTCTCGCTGCTGGTAAAGGCGAGCTCGCGCTTGGGCGCGAGGATGGCGGCGCCGTCGGCGGTAATCGCCACTCGCTCGGTCTCGGTGGTGCTCAAGCCACCGGCTCCCTTGATCTCCCAAAGCGAGGTGTCGACCGCCTCGGCCATTCGAGGGGGAGTGAAGAGAGCCATCCCCAACCCGATCGCAACCGATTTGACGCTCACCCTTCCCGCCCGCCACCGTCTCTCCCTGCGAGCGCGACTCATCGTGACCTCCCCTTCACCGCTGCGGGCGTCTCGGGTGGCTTCACCTCGAGGCGCAGCTCCTGGCAGCCGCTCAACTGATACTCCGTCTTCACCCGTTCCTGGTGGAGCAGCCGTCCCCAGCTCCCGCTCCGACCGCCGGTCCGGCGGTTCGAATCCATGACCTGAAAGACGCTCTCGGGGAGCCCCGGCATCTCGCGGCCCTCGACGACGACACCGTGGGCGTCGCTGTGCAGGGTCACGCGCACCACATTGTGCGCCGAGGTCTCCTCATAGAGATCGACGAGCTGGGAGATCGTCGCCGGCACCAGACGCCGCGGCGCGCGTTCCGCTTCCCAGCGAGTGGCGGACTCGGCGTCGCAGGCTCGGAGCAGCACCGGCCCGGGCGTGGCGTCGGCAGGGACCGGCACCTTGATCTGAATCGAGCGACGATCGGCCTCGAAAGGTTTGAGATAAAGGGTGGCGGCGATCGTCTGGCCGGGCTCGACCTCGTAACGATCGACGACCATCTCCTCGATGGTGGCGGTCTTGATCTCGGGCTCGACCTGGAGCTCGAGATGGATGGAGGCGATGCGCACCGGTGCCAGGTCGTTGAACAGGATCCCTCCCACCGGCGCCGACACCTTCTCGGCGAGGGCGGTCGGGGGCAGGGTCGAGGCCAGGACATCCGCGAAATCGAGCCGGGTGCCGTCGCCCAGCTCGACTCGCATGTTGACGTCGAGGGTCGCGTCTCCGAAGAGCTTCTGCTCGGTGATGAAGCTATTGAAGGCGACGAAACCGAGGAGCTGAGTGAAGAAGAACTTGTTCGGGATGATCTCGAAATCGAAACCCCGGCGCTTTCCGCCCTGCCGCGCAATGTCGATGTGGACCGGCACCATCGGCGAGCTCTCGCCGAGCCGGCCGGCGATTCCCGTGCGCTGATCGGTGATGATGCGACCGGCGGGGACGGCAGCAGCGCCGATGACGAAGGAGACCGCCTGGGAGGGATAGACGGTGTAGACGTGGGCGGTGGTCATCGGCAGATCCACCGCCCCGGCCTGGAACATGGGATGACCGAAGGCGAGGACGCGATCGCCGTCGACATGGGTGATGGTGCCGAGGGCGGTGGCCTCGACATCGCCGCGCACAAGCTGGACGCCGACCGGATCCCCGGGCTTGAGCGCGCTTGCACCTGCTCCTGTCGTCGCCGCGGTCTTGACAACCTTATCGGAAGCGCCGCCGCTTCGCCCCTCCATGCCGAAGGAGGTCAGGAACGAGCTCATCGCGGTGCGCGTCTCGGGGGCGAATCCGGCGAGGAGAAGCGGCGTCCGGATCGGCTGAACATCTTCGGGCACCCACCGCTGGCCTGCGATGCGCAGCGCTTCGCCCACGCTCGTCTCACCGGCTCCCATCTCTTTCGTCTCGCCATCCTCGAGCTTGCCCTGTCCTCCGCCGCGAGGATCATCGCTCGGAGCGGTTTCCGTCTCGGCTTCGGCGGGCGACGCGTCGAGAAGCGGCAGCATCTCGGCGATCGGAGTGACCCCGGCGATGGGACGCTCGGCGAACAAGCCGAGGTTATAAGAGACGGCCCCCGCCAGGCGCCCCTCGAAATAAACCGGGCTTCCCGACATGCCCTGATAAATGCCGGTTTCAGCGAGAGGTCCGCCACTTGCTTCAACCACGATGAGATCTCCGCTCGGGATCCATCGATGGAGGACGCCGATCACCTCGACCTGGAACTCGGAGACTCCCTCGCCGGAGAAGGTGGTGCGGCCGGTGCCATGCATGCCCGCCTGAATCTCGTCGACGCCGATGAAACGGGAGCGATCGAAGGCGGGAGGCTCCGCGCCGGGAGCGGCTCCATTGAGCAGCGTTAAGGCCCCGGCGATGAGCGCGGTGACCGCGATGAGGGGCTCGAGTTTCTTGACAATCATGTTTTCGAGATGAATGGAAATGGGGATCGGGTGGCGATCCCGTCGCCTGCCCGGCCATCGACCCCGGGGCCCTCCCTCGACTCGGGTCCAACCGGCAGGTCATCCCGGCCGCTGCCGGCCATCCTAATCGATGGACAATGAATAGATCGGCCTCTCCTGCCCGTCCTTGGGCGTCGAGCCTCCCCCCCCAGGAGGCCCGACCCGGCCGCCGGACCCGAATCGGGCGAGCAACCCTGGTTGGGGTCCTCGGGCTTCTCTACCCCCTTGAGGCAACCGGAGTTGCGGGGAGGCTGAGGGGCTGGGCGGTGACCGGCTAGGGGCGGCCCGTCCCCATCTTCGCCGAACTTTCCACGGGTGGCGTCCGGGCGGGGGCCGACCGCCGGTAGCGAAGGAGGGCCGCCATCCCCCCCGCCGCCTCGAGATCGGGATGTCCCTCGACGTCCACCACCTCCACCGCATGTCCTAGCGCCCGGTAGACCAGCTCCTCGACCACGTCCGGCACGCGCACCAGTTCGCCGCCGCAGATCGGGCAGCTGGCCCCGTCGATGTCGAGCACGGGGCAGGCATCGCACGCGAGCCCCGGACGCACGAGCCGCGGTGAAACGGCGACCGCCGACACCTCTCCGCGCCCGAAGGCGCGCAGCACCGGACCCACACCGGCGACGCCGATGCCACCGATGCTCGCCTCCTTCATCGCGGCATCAACGATGTGAATCCCGTGCCGGCGTGAATGGTCGAGAACCCGCTCGCTTGTCCGGGCCAGGATCTCCGATGCCGGCGCTTCCGGGCCGAGAGGCAGCCGGCCGATCACCAAGTCGCGGACCGCTCGCGGGGAAGCGGCCTCGAAAGCGGCCATGCCTTCCGGGGCGCCTCCGATGAGAAGCACGCTCGGACCGCTGGCTCTTACCTCGGCCGTCATTCGATCGACGAGCGACTTGGCGAAGTGACGGAGGCGGTCCTCGGCATGGCGCTCAATCCGCCGCTCTTCGGTTCCGGCAAAGCCGCTCCGCGTCTCGGGCGGCACGTCGCCCCTCAGCTCGTCGAGCATCGCGATCTCTCCGAGATGGACGAGGTAGAGGGCGGCACGATCACGGGCGATGAGGAGAACGAGACATCTACGGAACTGGTGGAGGAGATGGGAGAGCGGCCGCACATGGGGATGGGCGTCGACGACCAGGCGGTCGCGCACCGGTTGCGCCAACGAGTAGGACTGCCAGATGGCAGCGGCTGACGACGAGAAAGCGGCGAGGGCCTTGGATCCTTTGCGGTCGACATTCTGCACCCAGCGGAGCAGCGCCTCGAAATCCTGCTCGACCGATTGAGCCTGGCCGCGAGTAAGGCTCCGAGTCTCGAGCTCGGCCCGCTGTTTCTTGATCAACTCCTTGAGAACGATCTCAGACTTCCTTGCATCCCGGCCCCCGTTCAGATTCAGGAACAGGGTGGTGACCGGGAATCGACCCATCTCAAGATGGGCGAGCTCCTCGAGCTGCTCGAAGGTGATCACGGAATCCTCTCCTCGAGGGGGGGCGGGCTTGATGTGCCTTAAGCATCTCCAACCTTGACTCTACACCCGTCAAGGCCCGCTCGCTGCAAGGTGCCTTTCGCCTCGGCCTCCCCCGCTCCGGATCACAGGAGTCGGAGCTGGGCGAGGCTTTCGGCAGGCACACGGCGACCTCGCCGCGGCGTCCGCGACCGGAGCGGAGGCAGCCGGAGCGATGGGCGGGGGGGAATCCGGGGCTCGAGCGGAGCTCCGGCCGTTCGCGGCTTGACGGGCAAAGGCGGGGTTGCATGCATGGGACGCGACATCGAGAACGACGATTCCTGATAGACCGGGCACAGGCGGCGATAGCTGCACCAGTCACAGAGCCGGGAGACGCGAGCCGGGAAGCGCTCCGCCTCGATCGCCGCCGCGATCACAGCGATCCGCTTGCCGAGCTCGGCCCTCTTTCCGTCGACACCGGATCTCCCGAGCCGGACCGTCACCCGCCTGCCGAAGGCGAGGAAATGCCAAACGAGCTTGGCCTCCCGCCCCGGCCAGCGCTCGGCGGCGCCGAGCTGATAGATGGCGAGCTGCAGATCACCCAGGATCTCGTCCTTGCGCGGCAGGTAGGTCGAGGTCTTGTAGTCGTGGATCACCAGCTCGCCGCCGGGACCGGCCGCCAGGCGGTCGAGGACTCCGGCCATGCGCGGGCCGTTGCCATCGCCGAGGCCGAACTCCACCTTGGTCTCGAGCCCCAGGGTGCGATCGCCGGTGAACGGCCAGTTGCCGCGATAGAACGTGGTGAGGCAACGGCCGCCGAGATGATGGTAATCGGTTGGAGTGTAGGCCTCCTTGGCCACGACCACTCCCGGATGCCAGGCGCGCTTCCACGCTTGATCGTAGAGGGCGAGGATCTCGCCGACCTCCGGAGGGCGCCGATCGCGTGCGAGCGAGCGATAGAGGGCTTCGAGAACCTCGTGCACGCGCTTGCCGGTGAAGGCCTCGATCGATTCGAGATCGGTGCGGATGCGTTCGAGGTAACGATAACGGAACTTGAGCGGGCAGGTCTCGAACGCCCGGAGCTTGGAATAAGAATAGACGAGAGATTCGTGCGAGGTGATCATCCGCCCCCTGCCCCGATCAGGTCGGATCGCACGCCCGGAGACGCGCCCTTGACATCCCCGCGTCCA
>JBIOUT010000370.1:0-23662 GCA_044867365.1 Candidatus Eiseniibacteriota bacterium
GCGGCCGGTTCGCTGTCCGTTGACGTAGGCGGTCGAGACCTGAAGGAAGACGGCGTCGCGGCACGCCAGAGCGAGCTCCACCAGGCGGCCGGGGCCGAGGGTGTTGAGCTGGACGGCGGCATCGATCTGCTCGTCGAAGACGACCGAAGCGGCGCTGTTGATCACGATGTCCACTTCGCGGGTGAGCTGAGCGTAGATCTCGGGATCGATACCCAGGCGTTCCTGGATCAGATCCCCGGCCACCGCCACCAGCTTGTGCCGCATCAGATCGTCGAACAGCGCTCCGTGCTTCTCGCGCAGCCTGGCGAAAGCATTGGCGCGCAACATCTCGCGCTCGAGCCGCCGCTCGACCGATTCCCTGCTGTCGCCGCGAATCAAAAGGTAGATGCGCCGGACCTCCGGCGCGTCAAGCAGGACCTTCGCCACCAGTCCCTTGGCCAGGAAACCGGTGGCGCCGGTGATGAAGAGCGTCTTGCCGTTCAGAAAGCGCGCGATATCACTCATGCGATTGTTCAGTGTCAGATCACAGGGTCTGGAACTGGACAACCAGATGTGGAAGCGCTGGCAGACCGGCACGCACCTGCTGGGTGACGATGGGGAGACCGGTTCGACTCGATGGAGGAGGGTACCCGGGAGATGGCGGCAGCGGCTGCCGGGGATCGGCTGCCGGGTTGCCGCGCGGGCCTTCCTCTCCCTCGCGGTACGAGCGCCCAGGTCATTCGTGACCTCCGTCTCCGGAACTCCCTCGGCCTTACCGCGTCGACCCAGGGCTCCGAGGAGACCGGTGGGCGGCAAGTTTATGTCCCCGGCGGGTGAAGTCAACCCCGTTCTTACCGGCGGGAAAGCGACGATCGGCGGGTGGGCGGCACCGGGATCACGCCCGGTCGCTCGCGGCTAGGCGGCCTGGCCCTGGTCGAGGAGGCCGGCGACGGTGCGAACCAGCTCACGGGACTGGATCGGTTTGGTGAGATAGACGTCGGAGCCGCTGGCAAAACCCTCGAGCTTGTCCTTGGGTCGGCTCAAGCCGGTGAGCATCACGATCGGGATCGTCCACGGCCGGTAGAGACGCCTGAGCTCCCGGCAAACCTCATGGCCGCTCAGGTCGGGCAGGTTGAGATCGAGGATGGCCAGGTCGACGGTGTGCTCGGCGGCATAGACCAGAGCCGGAAGCCCGTTGGTCTCGACATGGACGCGAAACCCCTCGGCTTCCAGCTCCTCCTTGAAGTAGCCGCCGATCTCCTCGTCGTCCTCGACCATGAGGATGTGTTTCGGTCGGGTGGTCATGCAGGTCGTGGGCGCCGGCGCTCGGAGAATGGAGATTGGATCGAAGCGAAGGCAGGTGGGCGATGAGCCCGGGCGAGACGTGGAGGCCGGTGTCTATTCTATCGACACAACCGCCTGCTTCATGAATGGACAACTCGAGCCGGAGGAGAGTGCGAATGTCTCAAACGGGGGCATCTTCGCCGAGCTTTACCACATACTCCTCAAGCGATGGGCTCCGGCTGCCGATTCCCGACACGGGACGAAAGTACGCCCACATCCTTCGCTTGGCCCGCAGTCCGTCGACACTCGCCTCGTCGGACACGCGCCTCCCCTGCTCGCGGAATACCGGAGGTTGATCATGCACCGACTCATCTCACTGTCGAGCGGCGCTCTGATCCTGCTGTTCCTGAATGCGGGCGTCGCGCAAGCCGGCGATCGCCCGGTGCCTCGCTACGAACTGGGTGGCTTTGGGGGGATCGTCGACTACGACACTTTCCGTGGACTCAACGGCAACATTTTCGGCGGCCGCTTCGCGGTCAATGTAACTCCCCAGATCGGGATCGAAGCCGGGATCGGGGCCAGCAATGCCACATCTCCCCGCCCCAACATCGAGTCGCAGACGATCTGGATGTCGAGCGTTGACCTCGTCGTCACCCCCGTGCGCAACATCGTCGAGCCCTACATCTTCGGCGGACTCGGCAGCTTGACCAATGCCGTCGCCGTTCCCGGCGGTCAGGCCAAGAACGACTTCAGCTTCGATGCCGGCGGCGGCATCAAGGTATGGATGCACGAGCAGGTGGCACTCCGCGCCGATGTCCACGGATATTGGGCGAGCGTCGAGTCCGGCTCGAGCTACGAGAACAGCTTCTATCGCGACATGACCGCGACCGTCGGTGTTTCGGTGGGCCTGGGCAACATCAAGCCGGCTCCCATCGACACCGACCAGGACGGGGTCGCGGACGACATGGATCGTTGCGCCGGAACGCCCTTCGATGTCGCCGTCGATTCCTTCGGGTGTCCGCCTGACGCCGATCAGGACGGCGTCCCCGACCACGAAGACCGCTGCGCATCGACCCCGGCCAAGGTCAGCGTCGACGCCAAGGGTTGCCCGGTCGATTCCGACGCCGACGGCGTCTTCGACGGCATCGATGTCTGCTCCAACACCCCGAAGAAGGCCCAGGTCGACGTCAAGGGTTGTCCGATCGACTCGGACGGCGACGGCGTCTTCGACGGCATCGATCGCTGCGCCGGCACTCCGACCGGCTCGGTCGTCAACGCCGAAGGTTGCCCGCAGGCCGCAACACCGAAGGCTCCCAAGCCCTTCGAGAAGTGGCTGGTCTTGCGCAACGTCACCTTCTCGAGCGGCAAGGCGGAGATCACTCCGGGCTCGTTTGCAACTCTGGATGAGATCGCCGCCATGCTCGCCGCCAACCCGGACGTCAAGATCGAGGTCCGTGGCTATGCCGACTCCAAGGGCTCGGCTGACGCCAACCTCTCCCTCACCCAGCGCCGGGCGGAAGCGGTGCGCCAGTACCTCATCCAGCATGGGATCGAGGCGGCGCGCGTGCGAGCCCGCGGCTACGGTGAGGCGGACCCGGTGGCTTCGAACGAGACGTCCGAGGGGCGCGCCATGAATCGCCGGGTCGAGCTCCACCGGCTCGACTAGAGGCGGGCCGCGAGGGGACGAGCCCGAACAACCTCGAGCTCGGTGTCGAAGGAAGACGGGGCTCCCAGGCGACTGGGAGCCCCGTCGCTTTCACCGGCACTTGATCGCGCCCGCACGGTACAGGCGCGCCCCCGTGCGGAGAGGGGTGCGCCGGCGAGTTCCGCAGCGCGCCGTCCGTGGAGCTCGCCGCTCGGTGACCATGGTGCGACGGCGCGCGAGGACTGTCCGAAGCCGGTGCCGCCCCTCTCCGGCGGGGGCGCGCCCTCTCCGTACGGGGCGCGGCCCTGAATGTGTCGATGACTTGCCGGGCGATCGACGGCTCGAATAGAATGGTCCGCTTCTGGAACTCGGGGCCGCCTGCTTTGAGATGCCCGTGACCGCTTACGCCCGCTATCACATCGCGATCGAGCCTGCTCCCGACATCGCTCCTCATCCGAGCCGATTCCGCGTCGAAGTGAAGCGGCACCGGCTGGCGGCGCTCCTCCTCAAAGAGCTGATTCACTTCCGCGCCAATCTGCCGGTGGTCATGAGCCGCCCCTGCGTTTACGGCGTGTTCTCAGGCCCGATCGGCGGCTTCGCCCCCCGGCCCCGGAAATGCGTCGGCTGCCTGCGCTGCACCGTCCAGTATCCGGAGATCGTGGAGATCCGTCCCAATCCCGATCGATTGCGGTTGGGAGACTCCTTCTTCACTCCCGATCTCGTCGACACGCTTCTGTACGAGTCGGCGAGCGGCCGGGTGCCGGTGCGTGGCGCCGGCTATCGCGGCGGCTTCGGCGGTGAAGGATGGGATGGGATGTGGACCGACATGTCCGAGATCGTGCGCCCGACACGCGACGGCATCCATGGCCGCGAGTTCATCTCGACCGCGGTCGACCTGGGCTCCAAGCCCGCTTTTCTCGAGCTCGATGATCAGGGCTTCCCGCGCGGCGAGTTGCCGCAGGTCGTCAGCCTTCCGCTGCCCTTCCTCTTCGATCCGCCGGCCGAGGCCCTGGCGATGGAGCGAGTGGCTCATGCCGTCGCCCGCGCCGCCCAATCGCTCGGCACCCTCGCCCTGATCCCGCTTCGCCGCGCCCTCGAGCTCGGACTCGACGGCCGGGCGGTGGCGCCGGTCGTCGCGACATCGGAGTCCCAGGCCCTCGATCAACTTTCCTCGCCTCCCTCACTCCTCTTCCTGGACCGCTTCGATCCCGAGCTCTTGGTTGCTCTTCGCCGCCGCTACCCAGAAACGGTGGTCGGGGTGCGACTCCCCTTCGAGCGCGATCTCATGCCGCTCGTCGAAGCGGGAGCTCGAGTGTTCCATCTCACCGCCGACTACCACGGCTCGACCGCCGAGGGCTTCGTCCTCGAGGCGATCCGCGCGACTCATGACCGACTGGTCGAAGCGGGATGGCGCGAGCAAATCACTCTCGTTGGCAGCGGCGGCATCATCGCCGCCGAGCATGTGCCCAAGGCGATCATCTGCGGCCTCGACGCGGTGGCCCTCGACTCGAGCCTCCTCATCGCCCTTCAGGGCCGCTTCCGCGGCGAGGTCAAGGCGCGGGGCGCCGCCCAAATCGAGATCGCCGACTTCGACATCGAATGGGGAGCCCAGCGGCTGGTCAATCTCGCCGCCTCATGGCGCGATCAGCTGCTCGAGATCCTGGGGGCGATGGGGCTGCGGGAAGTGCGGCGGCTCCGCGGCGAGATCGGACGCGCCATGTTCCAGGCGGATCTCGAGCAGGAAGCATTCGCGGGGATCGCCGGTTTCCCCGCGGCCGGTGCCAACGGCGGACGACGGTGAATGAGTCGATGACGAAGGCGGTGGCCAAGGTCAAGACCGCCGACGAGCTCATCATCGACAAGCATGTCGAGGCGCTCCATCGCGGGTTCGCGCGCTGGCCGCGCCTCGGCTTGCCGCCGCCAGCGCTCGGGGACCGGCGATGGACGGCAGATCTCATTCTTTCGACCTGGCTCCAGGCGGAGACGGCGAGCCCGCCCAAGACCGGCGTCGAATATCGCATCGGGGACTCGGGCGGCGGCTTCGATTGCCTCGATTTTCGTTGTCCACCCGGGTCGACGCCGCTCCCGGAAGGCGTCGAGGTCGACACCTCGATTCCACTCAATCGGCGTCCCTTCGACCAGCGGATCGACATCCCGGTGCCCTGGTACGGCGCCGGCATGTCGTTCGGCTCGGTCAGCGAGCAGGTGATGGTCGCTCGGGCGATGGCGGCCATGCGCTGGCAGACCTTCACCTGCACCGGCGAAGGCGGCTACCCCGATGCCCTCATTCCCTACGCCGACCACGTGATCACTCAGGTGGCCACCGGCATGTTCGGGGTGCGCGAGGAGACGATCCAACGCGCCCGCATCATCGAATTCAAATATGCGCAGGGAGCCAAGCCGGGACTGGGCGGCCATCTCCTCGGCGACAAGACGACGTCGGCGGTGGCCAAGATCCGCGAGTCGGTGCCCTGGGTGAGTCTCTTCTCACCCTTTCCATTCCACAGCGTCTATTCGGTCGAAGATCACCGGAAGCATGTCGACTGGATCAAGACCATGAACCCACCGGCGCTGGTCTCGATCAAGGTCTCGACTCCGACCGATGTCGACATGGTGGCGGTGGGCGCCTATTACGCCGGCGCCCACATCCTGCAAATCGACGGCTCGTACGGCTCGACCGGCGCCGCGCCCGAGATCGCCAAGAAGAACATCGCCATGCCCATCGAGTTCGCCATTCCCAAGGTGCACCGCTATCTGGTCGCCGAGGGGATTCGCGAGGAGATGGTGGTGATGGCGAGCGGCGGCATCCGCACCGCTCATGACCTGGCCAAGGCCGTCGCTCTCGGCGCCGACGGCTGCGTCCTCGGCACGACCGAGCTCGTCGCCCTCGGCTGCACCCGCTGCGCCAACTGCGAGAGAGGCCGCGGCTGTCCCTTCGGGCTCACCACCACCGACCCCCAACTCTCGCAGTTCGTCGATCCCGATTGGGGGGCCGAGCGGATCTCGAACCTCTACTCGGCCGTCCAGACCGAGCTGCGGGAGATCCTCCGCCGGCTCGGGCTCCGATCGATCCGCGAGCTCCGGGGGAGGACCGACCTTCTATTATGGAAGGGACGATGATCGGATCTCGGGCGGAGGCGATGATCGCCGAGCGGCTGCTCGCCTCGCGGCGCGCCCTCAAAGGGGGCGAGCGGCTCCCGGACGCCCCTCGCAAGGTGGAGGCCGAGGGCGGCTGCGGCGTCATCGGGCTCGCGGCGAGCGTGCCGGTGGCCGGCCGCCACCTCCTCCAGTCGCTCGTTCAGATGCGGAACCGAGGCAACGGCAAGGGCGGAGGCGCCGCACTCGTCGGTCTCGATCCCGGAGCCCTGGGCGTCGGGCGGGAGCTTCTGGCCGCCGACTATCTCCTCGCCATCGCCTATCTCGATCCGGCGGCGCGGGCCGAGGTCGAGCGCGCTCACGTCGAGCCGCTTTTCACCATCGACCATGTGCTGCGCTGGCCGATCCACCGCTTGGCCGGGCAGAACCCGCCACCGCCCGAGGCGGTCCTCTATTTCGTGCGGGTGCGCCGCGATGCCGTGGATCGCTTTCGAGAGGAGCATGGTCTCGAGGGCGGGAGCGATGCCGCGGTCGAGGACGAGCTCGTCTACCAGAACACCTATCGCCTGAACCAGGCCTTCTACGCTTCACTGGGTGAGAAGCGGGCATTCGTCCTCTCGCATGGCAAGGACATGCTCGTACTCAAGATGGTGGGATACGGGGACGACGTCATCCGCGCCTATGGCCTCGACGAGGTGCGGGCCCACGTCTGGATCGGCCATCATCGCTATCCAACCAAGGGTCGGGTCTGGCATCCGGGAGGGGCGCATCCCTTCGTCGGTCTCCACGAGGCGTTGGTTCACAACGGCGACTTCGCCAACTACACCTCGGTCTGCGCCTACCTGGCGCAGCGCAACATCCGCCCGCTCTTTCTCACCGACACCGAGGTCTCGGTGCTGGTCTTCGATCTCCTGCATCGGATCTATCGCTATCCGCTCGAGCATGTGATCGAGGCCCTCGCCCCCACGACCGAGCGCGACTTCACCCTCTTGCCGCCCGAGAAGCAGCGGCTCTATGCCTGGCTCCAGACCGTGCACATGCATGGCTCGCCCGACGGGCCCTGGTTCTTTCTCATCGCCCAATCGGCGGGAGCCCCGGCCAACGGCTCGCGCACCGCGCGGCTCATCGGCATCACCGACACCAGCATGCTCAGGCCTCAGGTCTTCGCCCTGCAGCGCGGAGGCGCCGGCGACCCGGCGATCGGGCTCGCCGCTTCCGAGAAGCAGGCGATCGACGCCGCGCTCTCGAGTCTGGCGGCGGATGACGACCGCTTCTGGGAGAGGCCGGACCGGGTGTGGAGCGCCCGCGGCGGCAGTCATACCGACGGCGGAGCCTTCGCCTTCACCATCGAGCGGCGGGGACAAGGCGATGCCGAGCTCATCGCCACCGACAAGTTCGGGCGCCGGATCGACATCGGCGAAACCTCGGAACCCCATCGGCGGCGGGGCGGGACGCCGCCTGCAGCGGAGGTCGCTTCCGCTTCTTCGGCTCGATGGGTGAACACGCTGCTTGCCGACGACGCTCGCAGCTGGTTCGCCGAGGTCGTGTCTTCCCTTCCGGGCTGGGATTATGAGCAGGTGCTCGGGCTCATCGACGGCATTCTCCGCCGCCTTGACGACGATCGAGGCCGGAGGTTCGCGCTCGAGGCGATGGCGCTCCTCATCGACCGGCGTTATCCGACGGGACGATTGCGGCGGAGCTCCCTTCTCACCCTGCTCGACCAGGGGCTCGCCCATCTCTTCGACGCCATCCGCCGGGCTCCCTCGCGCGGCTTCGCCTGCCATTCCCGCGGCGACAGCCTCCCCGATCTCGCGGGGCCGGATCAGGCGGTCGTCATCGACGCGCGCGGGTTCGACTGCGAGGGCCCCGAGTCGCTGGCGCTCACGATCCATCGTCTGGTCGACCGCGGCTTCCACGAGATCATCGTCGCCCACGCCCGCGGCCATCGTTTCATCGGCAACGGCATGGGACCGGAGCGGAGCGGGGTGCGGATCGAGGTCCATGGATCCTCGGGCGACTATCTGGCCTCGGGGATCGACGGAGTGGAGATCGTCGTTCACGGTTCGGGTCAGGATCAGCTCGCCCAGATCATGAAGAGCGGGCGACTCGTCGTGCACGGGGACGTCGGCCAGACCTTCATGTACGGCGCCAAGGGGGGACAGGCCTACATCCTCGGCAATGCCGCCGGCCGGCCAATGATCAACGCAGTCGGCCGCCCGCGGGTCGTCATCAACGGCACTTGCCTCGATTACCTGGCGGAGGCGTTCATGGCCGGGGATCCATTCAACGGCGGGGGCTTCATCGTGCTCAACGGCATCGCCTTCAACCCCGCCGGGGACATCATCGAGCTCGACACTCCTTACCCCGGCGGCAACCTGTTCTCGCTCGCCTCGGGCGGCGCCATCTTCGTCCGTGACCCGCGCCGGCTGATCGGCGACGACCAGTTGAACGGCGGCGAGTTCGCCACCTTCGAAACCCGCCACGCCGGGCTCGTGCGCCCGATGCTCGAAGAGAACGAGCGGCTTTTCGGCATCCCGGTCGAGCGCCTCCTCCAGGTGGACGGGGCCGCGATGCCGATCGAGCGCGTCTACCGCGCCATCGTGCCCGCCGGCCATCACGCCCTCCAGCCCGAGGAGGCGTGGGTCACCCACTAGGCGCCGGTTCGCCCATCATCCGCTCCCATGCCGAACGCCGCTCCGGGAGAGAGAAAGTGAGAAAGTCCACGCAGGCCACCGCCGAGCCGCGCGGGCCCCGCATCACCCCCTCCCCGTTACCGCTTCCCGGGTGGGGGCTCATCTGGGCGGTGAATGTCTTCTTGCTTGCCTGCACTATCCCTGCAGCGGCGCACGTCCCCCATCACATGTTCCTCCGGCCATTCCATCTCGGCATCGAGACCAACATCGCCACCTGGTGGTCGGGAATGCTCGCCCTCTTTTTCGCGCTTCTCGCCCACTCGAATTCCCTGGCCCTGCGATCCCGCGACCGCGGGGCATCGCTCGCCTGGCTCGTCCTGGCGATCGTCGGGCTCGGGCTCTTCGCCGACGAGGTCGGGTCGATCCACGAAGAGGCCGACTATCTCATCCCGCTTCTCCACGGACGATTCCTCGTGGTCCCGCTTGCCGCCCTTGCTTCGGCGATTCTGGTCACGAGCGTCGTCATCCTCTATCGGCGAGGAGATCGTTACGGACGGGTCTCCATTCTGATCCTGAGCGCCATCGTCCTCCTCCTCGCCGCCTACGCCCAGGAGTTGATCGAGCAAAATCGCAACTTCTCGTGGCTCGAACGCGGCTTCAGGACCGGTGTCGAAGAAGGCACCGAGCTCTCCGGCATGTTCCTGCTCCTCCTCGCCGCAAGCCGCGCGCGCCGGGTGCTGGCGCCGGCGGGCGAGACCGATCTCCTGCCCGGACCGCCGACCATCGCCTGGGTGACCCGCCTCGGAGCGGTGAGCGCGCTTCCCATCGTTCTCTTCCGCCACCAGCTGAGCGCCGCGGATCTTCGTCTTCCCGGGACCGGCGACTTCGGGATGATCCTTCCCATCCTGCTCTTCGTTGCGGCGGCGCTCCTCGCCTGGCGGCGGGCACGGGAGAGGCCACCCGATCGGCGGGGATGGCTCGTGCTGGCTCTCGTGCTGGCTCTCCATTCAATTGCCGCCGAGGTCCATTTCCATCGCGTCCTCCTCGGCTACGTGAGCTCCAGATACGACCTCGATCTCGTGCCGGGATTCCTCCTCCTCGCCTTCGCCGCAGCGAGAGTGGAGCCGCTACGCCGTGGCCGGGTCTTCGCCGGGCTCGCGCTCCTCGCACTCCTCACCCTCTTCTCGATCTTCGTCTTTCCCGAAGCGGGGCTCGCCATCGCCATCTTTCATGTGGAGTCGCTCGCCGCCGCGGCGGCAGTCCTATGGGCGATGCGGTCGCCACGGCCGATGCCGGCCGAGAACGAGCGCGCCCGGAGAGCCTCGATGATCTCCCCGGGCGCGGTTCTGGGATGAGGAGCGGCGGCTAGCGCGGTGTCGACGGCTCGCCCTCTTCGCCACCCGCGACCTGACCGTCACTCACCACCGGTCCTTCTTCGACCGGCTTCGACTTCACTCGGAATCCGGCGCCGAGCGAAGCGAGGTCGATCTCCGCCAGACCGGGCTGCTCCTTGAGCCCCTCCACCCGTGCCAGGTTGGTCGCCGCCTTGCTGTAGGTCGAGTCGGCGGCGAGCGCCTGTCCATAGGCGACGGCGGCGGCGCCGAAATGTCCGGTTCGCTCGAGCGCGATTCCCAGATTGTTGTGGAAGCAGGCGACCTCGCCGCCAATCTGAGTGGCGCGCGCCAGCGGCGGAATCGCCTCTTCGAAGCGATTCTCCTCGAGGAGGAGGAGCCCGAGATTGTTGAGGGCCCAGGCGTCGCGATCATCGATGGTGAGCGCTTGCTCATAGCTCGCGATCGCCTGCTCGGTCATCCCCAGCGTGTGGAAGACTCGCCCGCGCACCCGTTGGGCGGCTCCGTTCGCCGGATCGAGGTCGACCGCCTTGGCGGCGGGCTCGAGAGCCTCCTGAGCGCGACCGTCGTCGACGAGCACCCGGGCGAGATTGACCAGCGCTTTGACATGCTCGGGGCGGAGCTCGAGGCTCTGCCGCAACGCCGCCTCCGCCGGCTTGAGCTCGCCCTGCTTCCACCGCGAGAGGCCGAGCATGTAATTCCCTTCGACGCTTCGCGGATGGGCGCCGATGTAGCTTTCGAACAAGCGCCCGGCCTCCGCGTAGTTACCGGCGAAATACGCCGATTCCGCCGCCGAATACTCCACCCCTGACCCTGCCACCGGACTGACGACCGGTTGCGCGGTGGTGGGGCTCGATTGCCCGGCGACATCGGATGCTGGAGTCGCGATCGTCGAAGCGCTCGATCCCGATTCAACGCTCTCCGGGACGAGCCCGACCTGCCCCGCCCCCGAGCGCTTGCCTGCGGCCGATCGGCCGCGATCGCAGCCGACGACGATCAAGGAGATGGAGAGGAGAATGGCGAACCCGAGGAAGATCAGATCCTCCTGTTTCGCCGCGATGGTC
Organism: Candidatus Eiseniibacteriota bacterium; assembly: GCA_044867365.1. Classification (GTDB taxonomy): domain Bacteria; phylum Eisenbacteria; class RBG-16-71-46; order CAVPCR01; family CAVPCR01; genus JBIOUT01. The sequence continues at coordinate 11,054 of JBIOUT010000370.1, forward strand.
TTCACATGGACTGATTTCATGACATTCGCCCTCGCTTCGCGCGCCCGGCCGGCGCCGTGATCGTTGGTGCCCCGGCACCGGCCTCGGGCGCGTTGGTGTTCACAAGCGAAGGACCGGCAACGCAAGAGAGCGGCCAATCTCGGCCGACGCAGCAGCAGTCGCCAAGCGCAGTCCAGCCCGCGAGTTGCGCAGTCGGATCGAGTGGAGCGAGAGGAATCAGGAGGCGGGACGTGTCCGAGCGAACACAACCGTCGTGTCGCCGCGGACACGCCGCAGCGGACACGGAGCAGGCGTCACTTGCGGCTCAGACCATGCCGCTTCATCGCCTTGAGCAGGCTTGCATGATCGGCGAGTCCGAGCTCGGCGGCCGTTCGGGTGATGTGCCAGCCGTTCCGCTCGAGCGCCTCGAGAAGAATCTCCCGCTCGGCGGCGACCTTGCGATCGTGGAGGGTCTGCGGGCCGCCGGCCGCCCCCGTCTGCCCGGCATCGTGCGCCTCTCCCGGCGTGATTCGCCGGCTCGTTCGCCCGGCGCGGATCTCGGCCGGCACGTGCTCGGCTTCAATGATGTCACCTTCGGCGGCGAAGACCATGCGCTCGACCGCGTTGCGGAGCTCGCGCACGTTGTTCCGCCGCCAGTCGTAGCGCTCGAGGAGCTCGAGTGCCTGGGGCGAAATGCGCTTCCGGCCGGTGCGCAGTCGTTCGCAGGCCCAGATCAGGAAGTGATCGACGAGAAGCGGGAGATCGGAGAGATGTTCCCGGAGCGGCGGAACGCGGAGCGGATGGACGTTGAGCCGGTAGAGAAGATCCTCGCGGAAACGGCCGGCCTCGACCTCCCGATCGAGGTCGCGATGAGTGGCGGCGATCACCCGGACATCGATTCGAATGGGCTTCGTCCCCCCCAATCGGGTGATCGTCTGATCTTCGAGCGCTCGCAAAAGCTTGGCTTGAGCCGCCGCGTCGAGCTCACCGATCTCGTCGAGAAAGAGAGTCCCGCGATTCGCGGTTTCGAATGCCCCGGCGCGGGCGCGATCCGCTCCGGTGAACGCTCCGCGCTCGTGACCGAAGAGCTCGCTCTCGACCAGGTTCTCCGGCAGCGCCGCGCAGTTGACCGCGACAAAGGGGCTTCTGGCGCGCTCGCTCTGCCGGTGGAGAGCGCGGGCGACGAGCTCCTTGCCGCTTCCGCTCTCGCCGAGAACGAGGACCGGGCTCGGAATCGCCGCCAGGCGCGCGATCGAGCTCGAGAGCGCCGCCATCGGCGGACTCGCGCCGAGGAGGCCGGGCTCACTGCCGAGCTGGCGCCGGAGCGAAGCCACCTCGCGCTCGAGCCGGCTCTTCTCGAGGGCGTTCTCGACCTCCTGCGCCACGCGCTCGATCGGCTCCACCTTGTCGATGAAACCGAAGGCGCCGAGCTTGACCGCCTCAACACATCGCGGGTAGTTGCCGGTTGCGGTGTAGACGATGACCGGTGGGGCGCCGCCGCGGGCTCCGAGCGCGCGGAGCACCTCGAACCCGTCGATGCCCGGCATCTCGAGATCGAGGATCAGACAATCGACCGGCTCCTGGTCGAGAATCCGCAGCGCCTCTCCACCGCTAGCCGCGGTCATCGTCTCGTGGCCCGAGGCCCGGCGCAGATCGTAGGCATACTGCTCGCGCATCGCCGCCACATCATCCACGATCAAGATGCGGCTCATGAGGATGACGCTCCGCCGGCGGGGAGCGAAAGGGTGAACCGTGTCCCGCGACCGGGCTCGCTCTCGACGCTCACCGTGCCGCCGAAGTCGGACACCAGGCGCCGAACGATCGAAAGACCCAATCCGGTTCCCCCCTCCTTGGTGGTGTAGAAGTCGTCGAAGATTCGCTCGAGCTCGGCCGGTCCCATGCCGGAGCCGGTGTCGGCGACGGTGAGCATAACCCGCGCCTCACCCTTCTCCCCCGCCGCCCTGCCGGTCGAGAGGGTGATGGTCCCTTGCCGCTCGGCCAGGCTCTCGCGGGCGTTGCGGATCAGGTTCTCGATGATGCGCCGGAGCGCCACCGGATCGGCTATCACCTCGGGAAGCGATGGGGAGAGCTCGAGACGGAGATTGATCCGGGCCGTCGCCGCGCTCGAAGCCGCCTGGCGGACGACGTCGTTCACCTGGACCGGCTCCCGCTTGAGGAGCGGCGAGAGGCGGGCATAGTTGGCGGCAAGCTCCTCGAGGTAGGCGAGGCTCGTCTCGAGGGTCGCCTGGCGCTCGAGAAAAACCGCTCCGAGCTCGAGCGGGCGCTCGCGGGCGATCTGGCCGAGGTGCCGGAGCACGTGGCGGATCGGAGCGACGCCGTTCCGGAGATCATGGTTCACCTGACGCGCCAGCTCCCCGAGCGCCGCTCGCCGCTCCGCCTCACGCAACCGCTCGACGCTCCGCCGCAACCGCTCGGTCATCGCGGCGAGGAATCGGGAGAGACGTCCGACCTCGTCGGTGCGCGAGCTGGAGAAGTCGGCGTCGAGTCGATCGAGATCGATCGCCGCCGTCTTCTCGGCCAAGGCGCGGAGCGGTTGCCCGATGCGCGCCGCGAGCCCCACGGCGACGGCGAGGGTCCCCGCCGCCGTCGCTCCGAGGACGAGCACGAGCCAGCGATCGAGACTCCCGAGGAGCTCCTGCAAGGGCGCAAGCGAATGACTGACCATGAGCCGCGCCGTCCCCATCCCCGCTTCTGCCGTTCCGCTCGATGCCATCGCCTTCACCCCGGGCGCCTCGAGTAAGGCCATCGGCAGCTCGAGAGTGCGCACCAGGTGATTGCGGTCGAGCGCGCCACCGCCGGCAAGCAGCATCTCGATCTCGGCATCGGTCGAGAGCACGCTCTGCGGAGAAATCAGGGTCACCGCCACATCTTGACCGCGAGCGAGCCCCGACAGCAGCTCGCGGTCGACGGCGATCCCGGCGATCAGGGTGAGGCGCCGTCCTCCGAGCCAGAGAGAGTCGCTGCGCGCGAGGGCGAGGAAGGTTCCTTCGGGACGGCGGGCCTGGATGAGCGCCATGCCGCCGGGAGCAGCGGCGAGGAGGCGGGGCAAGGCCGGCTCGAAACGGTCGTACTCGTTGCGAAAATGGCCCGAGCTCAGGATGCGTCCCTCGGCGTCCTCGATCTGCATCATCGAGAGGCCGGTGAGAGACATCGCTCGCCCGGCGAAATCGAGGAGATGAGTGCGGTCTCCGGCGGGCCCGGCGGCGAGCGCCATCCGCAGGCGATTGTCGGCGGCCATCTCGCTCTTGAGGGCGGCGAGCCGATCGGCGAGGCTCCGGTTGCGATGATCGAGATCGTCTTCGATGATCTTGACGAGTGTTTCGACTCGACGGCGGTATTGATCGGTGAGCCGGCGGTTCATCTCCTGGCGAATCCCGGAGGCGAGGATCGCGAGAGGAAGGAGAACGAGGAGAGCGGAAGCAAGAAGGATCCGCGTCCGCAAGCTCATGGATCGGACGCTCCATTCGCCGCCCAGCCGGCTCCCGCGAGGCGAACGGCGCCGTCGTAATCGACCCCGATCCCGATCAGGCCTCGCCGCACGACGAGAGTCGGACGCGTGCGGACGAGCGCCACCGCGGACTCACCCGGCTCGAGCCAGGGCGCGTTTCCCAGGAGCTCGCCGGTCTCGAGGCACGCCGAGGCATAGCGCCGGTCGAGCCTGACCACATAAGCGGAGTCGTCGCCTTTCTCGAGCGAGGAGGTGAACGCGGCCGGCGAAAGACCTGCCGCTTGCGGCGCCGGGCTCATTCCGTCGTGCATGCCGGCGAGCGCTGCCAGGCGTTCGGCGAGCCGCCGCCCGTCGACATCGTCATCGCGATACGCGATTCGATTCCCTGCCGGACGGGGGACGGGGACAGGGTGGCGCGGCGGCAACGAGAGGCAAGCGCCGGTCGCATCGGCGAAGTCGAACGACTCGGCGGGCTCGGCATCCGCAACCACCACCTCCCGGGCCAGCTCGGCACGATCATGCGCGCTGAGCCAATTCGGCGCCGAGTGCGCGGAGTCGCCCGCCGCCCAGGGAGCGAGCAAGAGATACAAACGATCCCAACCGAGCGCCACCGCATCGACCGAACCTGCGGCGACCAGGTAATCGACGAGCGATCGATCGCGAACGAGGAGCGCATCTGGCTCACCGGGTTGGAGGTCGCGAGGGTCCATCCCCGGACGAATCCGGAATTCGAGGATCCGGTGTTCCGCGCCCGATCGCAGCCCCGCGGCGGCGCAGGTCAGGTCCCATCGCCCTCCGCCCTCGATCGCCACGAGGTCGATCGGCTGGAAGGGCCCGCTACCGAGGGGTCCGATCCCATCGTCTCGAGGCTTCACCACCGCCAGGAGGGGGTCGGCGAAAAGCTGCGGCGATTCTCCGAGACGCGCGTTGCCTGCGATCTGGAGGTGCCGGTTGTCGAGGGCGACGACGGAATCGGTGCGAGGATCGAGCCATGCCCAGGGAAGATGCGGCGGCGCTTCGTCGCTCTTCTCGCGGGCATCGATCCAGCTCTGCTTCACGTCGGCGGCGAGAATCGGTGTCCCGTCCCAGAAGTGGGCGGCGTCGCGCAAGGTGAACGTCCATACCTTCCCGCTGTCGGAGGAGCTCCACGACTCCGCGAGCCCGGGACGCAGCTCGCCGGTGCAATCGACGCTCACCAGCGTCTCGTAGAGCTGGCGAAAGACGAGCCGCTCCGAATCGTTCGCCGGTCCCGGGGCGCCGTCGAAGGAGACGCTATCCGTGAGGAGAATGGCGATGGGGGCGGGATGCCCTTCGCCCGGCAAGGGAGTGCAGCTCATCATCCCCTGAGAAACACCGGGAGAGGCCGGCCGAACTTTCGGGGCACAGCCGGTCGCGGCGGCGAAGGCGAGACCCACGATGGCGAGGAGGGCGGAAGCCGGCGATCGCATCAAACCTACTTCGTCCACACGAGCCGGCAGGACGCCGAGCGCCCGCCGCTCTTGAGCTCGACGAAGTAGACCCCACGGGAGAGACCCGACGGCCTCCATCTCCAGGTCTCGCACACGACCGGTCCCATGCCGCGCCGGAGGGTGCGGAGATGCCGCCCGCGCGCATCGAAGAGCGAGACGGCGAACGGCCGATCTCCGGGTACGCTGTAGCGCAACATCACTCCAGAAGCATTACCCGATGCCGGAATCCGCCGCTTGCCGGTCGCCGGATCAGACATCGACGGCATCACCTCCGACCCGCCGGGTGTGGAGCCCACTCGCAGGTTGTAAGTCAAACCTGGAGATGGTGTCTCCAGATCCGCCGCCGGCGTCCAGCTCAGGATGGCGCTCCCGGGCCCGACCACCGCCGCGAGCCCGCCTGGAGGCGAGGGAGGGGTGTTGGGCACGGTCTCCTGATTGCGATAGAGCTTTGTGGTCCCGGCAAGCAGGGCGCCGACGACGAAGTCGAGGTCGCCGTCCCCGTCATAGTCTCCCCAGGCCGCAGCCCCGCTCCGCACCGCGATGAGGTTTGCCCCGATTTCGATCCAGCTCGAGCCGCCGTCGTTGCGGTAAATACGGGAGAACTCCTGAGCGCCATTGAACCCGGTCAAGAGGAGATCGAGATCCCCGTCGAGGTCGAAGTCACCGAATACGGTCGTCCCGTAATCGGCGCGGGGAAAGGGAACGCCGGAATCGGCGAGCTGGGTGGCCTCGGCCACCGGTGCGACGAGAAGGGCGATGGCGAGGAGGATTGCCATTCGGGGCGGGGCCGGACGGGAGGAGTCGAGATAGCGCATGGCCTTCTCCGGCCGGATGTCGGCGGCAGACCTCCGGCGGGCCTGCCTCCATTCTAACTCGACGCCGCGATCCCCCGCTCGCAACTACAAGTTGCGGCGACCTCTCTGGCGCTCCTGGAGGAGGACGGTACGGCCGGGGTCCATCTCCACCGTCTCGGGCTTGAAGTCGCAGACGACCTCACCCGCAACCGGGGCGGCGCCACGGAGGGCGACGACCGTTCGCGCCTCGCGGAAATCCTTTTCGTCCCGCTTGCCGGAAGTCGCCGCCACTTCGAGGTCGAGATCGCCTTCACCCCGGTTGGTGATCTCGAATCCGACCCGCCACTTCCCGTCTCCCGCCGGCGTCCGCTCCACCCGGGAGTAACTCGGGTTCGGAATCGCCTTGCCACGCACGAACTGATCGAAGAAATGATGGAGCTCCGGCTCCCGCTCCTCGTAGAGGGCGAGAAAGTCGGTCACTGTCGGATGGTCGTCGCGGAACGAGAAGCGATGGATGAACTCGCGGAGCCCGGTGAGCATGCGCTCCTCGCCGAGGATGCGATGCATCATGTAGAAGACGACTCCGGCGCGGTCATACCAGAGAACGTCGTCCCGTCTCCGATCGCCGTCAAGGAGAACGAGCGGCCGCTCCTCGTTGGCGTCCCGGCGCCGGAGATAACGGTCTTCATAGTCCTCGAACATCTTTCGCCGCTTCGCTTCGCCCTCGAATTTCTCGGCCATCAGCAGAGCGGAATAGTTGGCCAGCCCCTCGGAGAGAATCGGCGACCCCTTGGCATGCGCCGGCCAGATGACCGTCCCCCACCACTGATGAGCGACCTCGTGCGCGGTGACATAGAAATTCAGATTGGTCCGATCCTTGGGGTCACGGGTCAGGAACCCGATGCCCTCCGAGTAGGGGATGAGCGTCGGATAGCCCATGGCGAAGTTGGCGAGCCGCGGGAACTCGGCGACTCTCAGCTCCAGATACGGAAAGGGTGAGAAAAGCTCGGAAAACGTGGCGCGCGAGCGCACCAGGGCATCGAGAATCTTGGCTTCGTTCTGGTCGTGCGACGGCCAGTGGTAGACCGCCGAGGCCCCCTCACGCTTCTCGGTCCATCGTCCCGACATCACCGGATAGAAATAGAGTGGCGCATCGGAGGCGTATTCGAACTCCCGCCGCCCACCGGCGAGCGGCCGGTCTGCGATCTCGACTCCGGCGGAAAGCACGCGCTCACCTTCCGGCACCTTGATGCGCGCCCGGTAGGGAAACGCTCCGCTCTGATGGAACATTCCAGGCGTCATCCCGGAGCCGTCGTCGAGCGGCAACGTCTCACGCTTGCCAAGATGATAGCGGCGCCGGATGCGATCTTCGGCGATCTCCATCTCCGAGTTGTAACCGACGAAGGGCAGCCAGGGCCATGGAGCGAAGGAGTGCAGGTAGGTGCCGCCGGGTTGGATGAAGGTGTCGAGATCGCCGCCGTGGCGCGGCACCCCATCGGGCACCCGGCCATGCCAGCGGCAGGCGAGCACGACCTCGCCGCCGGGCGCGAGCGGCTCGGGCAAGCGGAAGGTGGCGACCGCGTGATCGAAGCGATCGGGCGGGCGCCCGTCGAGGGTGAGCGTCCCCTGCTTGAGGAGCCGCGGGTTGACGGTGATGTGCACGCTATCGAGCGGCGCCGAAAGCGGATTCTTGAGGCGGAACGACCCGGCAAGGGCGTAAGCATGTCGGGGTGGATCGAGGTCGAGGTCGAGATCGACACCGGCGATCTCGGGCTCGGGATGATCCTCGAGCCAGGGCTTGACCATTCGCTCGTAATCGGCCCGCAGGCGCTCGGCGGCGAGCGATCCCATCCCCGTCTCCACTTTCATGTAGAGCATGACGCCGAGAGCAAGAACGGCGGCGAGCGCAGCCCCTGCCGGCAGGGCCAGGCGGCGCTCGCCGAACGCCGCGAAGGCGCGGCGGAGCGAACGGCGGCCGCCGGCGGTGCGCGGGTAAGCGGCGGCGGCGACGAGGACGAGGAGGAGAGCGATGGCGAGGACATAGAGCCGCTGGAGAACGAGGGCCGAATGCAACGGACCGAAGCCGACGATGTCCGAATAGCGAAGGAGATTGACCGCCGGAAGATTGTAGATCCAGTGCCGGTGGCCACGGATGAACGCCCACACCAACACCCCGCCCATTCCCAGAAACAGGGCGTAGCCGCCGGGCTTCGACCCGGCAATGAGCGAGAGCGCGAGCGAGAGCGCAATGAGCAGGAACACGGTCGGCAGAAGCAGGCTGCCGAAGACGACGACGAACGGGTGGAGATCGACCGCTCCGCCGCGATGCGAGACCTGGTAGAGGATGTCGATCGCGATCGCCACCCCGACGAGGAGCACCGCGAGGACCAGGGTCGCCAGAAGCTTGCCGCCGACGAAGGCGATCTCGGGAGCCGGATAGGCATGGAGGAGATCGGCGAGGTTCTCCTCGCGCTCCCGGTGCGCCGCCTCACCGATGAAGAAGGCGATGGTCCCGAACAGGAAGACGAGGATCATGTAATAGGTGGCGTGCACCACCTGGCTCGAGGTCGGGATGACCTCCGCCTCGAACGGCCCCGCCTGGTTGCGGATGCTGGTCCAGAGGACGATGCCGAGGATCGGAACCAGGAAGAAGAGCGATCGCTCGTGCGAGAGGAGCCGGAGCTCGGCCCCGGTCACCCGCCCGAGCTGCCGCAACGGGGCAAGGGCCAGACCCACGCCTGAGGCAAGGGGACGGAGCGGCGCCGCCATTGCCTGAGCCCCGGCCGTTGCCTCCGCCGCCGTCGCCTCCATCCCCGCTTTCGGCGCCTTGAGCTTGCGACCCCTCCCCCCCGCCATCGCCTCGCGGCGAGCGAAGCCACGGGCCGCGAGCAAAAGCGGCCCAAGGCCGAGAGCCACGACCGCCAGGCGGTTGGCGATGAAACCCGCATCCAGCATCCAGCCCTTGGCGTTGAGCTCGACGTTGGTCTTCCCTTTGGCCACTTCCATCAGATAGAGGACTCCCACCGGATCGAGATAAGCCATCCAGTGGTGCTCGACTTTCTCGACCAGGTTCAGGAGCAACATGAAGCCGAGAAAGATGAAGGTGGCAAAGGTGTAGACGAGCTTCGGGCTTCCCGACCAGAGAGCGACGGCGAAGAGCAAGCCCGCCATCATGAGAACGGTGGGAACGTAGAACTCGAGGTAGGCGACGGTGAGTCCGAGGGCGTTGGGCGGGATGAGCCCGATGTCCGGGTTGGGGATGAACTGGCAAAGGACGGCGACGGCGACGAAGAAGAGCGGCACCGCGAGGATGAGAGCGAACGCTCCCAGGAACTTGCCGAGGACATAGCTCGACCCGCGTACGGGAGACGAGAGAACGAGCGGCAGGAGGCCGAGGCGCCGATCGCGAAGGACCGGGTCGATGGTGAGCGCGGCGGTGAAATGGACGAAGATAAAGCTGAAGAGGGCAAGGAGGACGGCGAGGGAGTAAGCCGAGTTGCGGGCGAGCTTCACGCCCTGGGTGAGGCTGTCTTCACCCGGCGACACGGCGACGAAGCGGGTGAAGTAGAAATAGCCCATGGCGGCGAAGAGCGCGGCCATGAACCAGAAGGCGAAGCGTCGCCGTCCGAGCCAGAGCTCGGCCAATGCGACCACGCGGAGTCCGCCCGGCATCGCCCGGCGCGCCGGCGCGCCGCCGGACATGCTGCCGGACGAGCCGCCCCCTCCCGCCATCACGCTCTCCCGCCGGCCTCGCCGACCAGGCTGAAGTAAGCGTCCTCGAGCGCTCCGCTGGCCCGGACAAAGCCGGGAGATGGAGCGCCGTTGCCGGAGAGGACCTTGACGCGCACCGTCGTCGGGGTGGCCACCATGCGCGAGAGGACGCGCACCCGCCCTCCGAGGGCCGCGACTTCCGAGGCCGGCACCGTGCCCTCGAAGACGCGACCTTCGAGTCGAGCCACCGCTTCGCCGGGGGTGGTGTCGGCGACGATGCGGCCGCGATCGATCACCGCCATCCGGGAGCAGAGGACGGCGACGTCGCTCACGATGTGGGTCGACAGGAGGACGACGATGTCCTGGCTCACCTCGGCAAGCAGGTTGTGGAAACGCAGTCGCTCTTCAGGATCGAGCCCGGCGGTGGGCTCGTCGACGATCAGCAGGCGCGGCCGAGCGAGCAGGGCTTGAGCGATGCCGAGTCGCTGGCGCATGCCGCCGGAGAAACCCCCGAGCTTGCGATCGCCGACCTCAGCCAGGTTGACCCGCTCGAGCACCTCATTCACCCGCGATCGCCTCTCCCTCCCGGTGATGCCGCGCAGAGCCGCCAGGTAGTCGAGCATGCGGCGGGCAGTGAAGCTGGGATAGAAACCGAAGTCCTGCGGCAGGTAGCCGACCCATTCGCGGATGCGCCCCTTCTCGCCCAGGAGATCGACGCCGTCGAAGGTCACCTTCCCCTCATCAGGCTCGAGGAGGGTGGCGAGGATCTTCATCAGGGTCGACTTGCCGGCGCCGTTGGGACCGAGGAGGCCGAACATCCCGGGCCCGATCTCGAGGTTTACTTGGTCGAGGGCACGCACTCCGCCGGGGTAGGTTTTCGCCAGTCCGTGAATCGATAGCATTGCCGTCCTCGTGTGGTGGGACGGCCATACTACGCCAATTCACGATAGGGGGTTGCGAGGAAGGGGCCGCCTACCGGTGGTCCGCTCAGGACAGTCCGATCATCGCCGGATGACGAACCGCGACGAGGACGCTCGGTTGCCGCTTTCCGGCTCGAAGCTCAGGAAATAGACGCCGCTCGCCGGTTCTCGCGCTCCCACGAGCAGGCTCACCGATAGGAGCTCGGGCGCAACTCCGGCCCCGAGCGCTCGTGAGCTGAGCGTCCGTCCCTGCACGTCCCGGACGATGAGGCGGCCCGATTCGCCCGCCGGAGTCCATACCTGGAGCCGGCCCCCGGCGGCCACGGGATTGGGAAAGACCCGGAGCCCGAATGCCGGCGCCGCCGCCGGGCCGACGGCGAGGGGAGTACCCCCGGCGAAGCAACCGGTGTTTTCGAGATCGCGGCGGATCTTCGGCCAGTCGCCGCGAGTATTGGGACCGACCACACTCGGATTGATCCCGATCACCCAGACCCTTCCCTGGGATTGGCTGCTCCCGGCGATGGCGAGCTCGAAATCGCCGCTCGCGTCGGGATCGGCGACGTGAGGCGAGGCGTGAGAGTTGAGATCGGTCGGCGAGAAAATGAGGGCGGGAAAGCCGGGGAGAAGCGACCCATTGGGATGCCAGCCCGCGACGAACTGCTGCTGGGCCAACCAGTAGCTCAAGAAGACCTCTTCGATGCCATCCCCGTCGACGTCGACGACCGCCGGCGACGCGATCGGTTGCACACCACCCGTCGCCCAGCCGGCGTGCTCGACGGCATCGGGGGTGAAGATGTGCATCAATCCGTCTCCGGTCACGGTGACGATGTCGAGGGTCCCATCGTCATCGAGATCGGCGACCGCCGGCGAGCAACGCGACGAATTGCCGTTGGCGGCGATGACCCGCGGCCAGCCGGAGAGCACCGTCCCGTTGTGATGCCAGACCCACATCCGGTTGCCCTGAGTCCCGGGGTCCCCTTCCTGGACGATGATCTCGAGATCCCCATCGTGATCGAGATCGGCGACCGCCGGCGATGACAGGACGGGATTGATCACCTTCGGCCATCCGGGCATCGGCATGCCGTTGGCCAGGATCACGTGCACTCCCCAGTCGGGAAAGTTCACATTGCCGACGACGACTTCGAGCGAGCCGTTGTCGTCGAGGTCGCACACGGCCGGCGCCGACCACTGGGGATTGTTGACCGGCACCGGCCAGAGATACGGCCATCCGAAGATGGACTGACCCTGGGCGTTGAAGAAGCTCACTCCTCGCTCACTGGCGATCCCAACCTCGAGGTTGCCGCCCGGGATCAGATCGGCGACGACCGGACAGCTCGTATTGACCAGGCTCACAAAGGGCAGATCGACCGGCCAACCCGGTTTGGTGGCGCCGGCCGGCGTGAGAGCCCAGAGACGGGCGCCAGGAAAGTTCGTGCCGATGAGAATCTCGGGAATGCCGTCGTCGTCGATATCGGCGACCGCGGCATGCTCGTTGGCGCCTCCCACATCGCGCGGCCAGCCGGAGCGGATGCCGCCCTTCACATCGTAGACATAAACGAAGCGGTCGTCGGCGGCGATCACTTCGGCGATTCCGTCGCCGTCGAGGTCGCTGAAAACGGGTGAGACGACGGTGCTGAGGGTCGACTGCGGCCACGAGGCCCCGGCGTTCCGCGGCGGGTCGGAGGATCGAGCACCCGCCCGAATGGCGGTGACTTGGGCCGGCGAGGCCGCGAGGGAGGCGGACTCGCGGCTCGTTCGCCAGGGCTCTGCCCTTGCCCGCCGGGGCTCAGCCGGGGATTGAACCGTCTCGGTACGGGGGGTGAAGCCGAGGGTGGGGAAGACGACGAGTGCAACGAGCCATAGCGAGCGTGACATGATGAGCACCGCCGAATGTGTGGAACCCGACACGTCTCTTCCCTCCAGTATGTTGTCCGCGACGCTGCGAGTCAAGGTGGAGCGCCCCGGTCAAGAACCGCATCCTGCCGGCCGATGATACAAAGGAGGACTACCTGCCCGGCCATTCTCCTGGAGCGCCCGATGGATGCGGACGAACTGATCGCCCAGCTGGAGAGCTTGTCGGCTGCCGGGGCGGGTTTCGAGGTCCTGCTCGAGACCGCAGTGCGCGAGCTTCACGAGTCGGACCCTTTGTTCCACTGGACGGGAATCTACGAGCTCTTCCCGGACAACGTTCTCCGCCTGGGTCCTTTCATCGGAGCGCCCACCGATCACGTGTTCATCGGGGTAGGCCGCGGCGTCTGCGGCACTGC